>NZ_JBEPMK010000007.1:0-78762 GCF_040545695.1 Streptococcus gallinaceus
TGTGAGCTGTGAGCTGTGAGCTGTGAGCTGTGAGCTGTGAGCTGTGAGCTGTGAGCTGTGAGCTGTGAGCTGTGAGCTGTGAGCTGTGAGCTGTGAGCTGTGTTCATACCAATCATTTCCTTTACTTTTGATAGTTCTATTATATCAAAAATGTCAACCTTTTATCTAGTAGTTTGTTACACAAACAAATGACGGATGTGTTTGTTAGTGCTATAATGGTTTTGAGATAAAGGAGTACCAGTTATGGATTTTGAATTTAAGTCATTATTCGATTTGCAATCGGCTTTTCCTGATGAACAATCATGTATCGACCATTTGGAAAATATGATTTGGGGTGATGTTGTTGTCAGCCCTTTTGATGCTGCTTCCAAGGTTTACAAATGCAAGGGGAACAAATACCGTTGCAAAAATACTGGTAAATACTTCAACGTAAAAACTGGCACTCTGTTTGATAACACTAAGATTGAACTGTGTAAATGGTTTATGGCGATTTGGCTTGTCACTTCTCATAAAAAAGGCATCTTGTCTGTTCAACTTTTTAAAGATATAGGGGTTACACAAAAGACAGCGTGGTTTATGCTAGAGCGTATTCGCAAATGCTTTGGTTCTGGAGATAGGTATCTACCACTCATGGTCTAAGAAGTATCTTCAAGATTATGTGGTTGAATTTGCTTTTCGATACAACACTCGTGATTATTCTGACACTCAACGTTTTAATTTCTTGCTCTCCAACGCTAGCGTTCGTACAAAATACAAGGAGTTAATCTATGGTTGCTAGTACACGGGCTGACCTACATTTTGAACTAGAGCGTACTATCTCTCGTAGGGTAGATAGCAAGTTAATCCCTATCAGGTCAGTATCTCTGATAGTTTTTACGAGAAATACACAAAACTTTGGAAAAAGAAATTTTCAGTAGATTTTGTCATTGAACACCGTCCTTTTTACGCTCAACTAACTCAAAATTGTATCTATGATACTTTAGATAAGGTAGATAGAAAAAGTTTATCTAAGCATTTGGCAGAACTAGAAGCTTTGGTAGATATTTCTGAAACCAAAGAAGATTTTTATATGTACTTTGAGAAGAAGTATACGAAACCATTACCTGATTTTAATGATTATATGAATCAGAAGAAAAAGGAATTATCTGAGTTTGATAAAAAACTGTGGATAGCATTACACTTCAACCCCAAAGAGAGCAAGAAAGGAGATAGCTAATGACAACTTGGTATGATTACATGGTTCGTGCTAGCGAGCATTCCCACAAAGATGGCGACTTATGGTTTCGTTACCTCTATAAGGTTATTCAGGACGAGGAGACTAAGTTCTGATGATGTAGAACAGTTGTTAAAAAATCCGACCTTAACTCCTTTTCAAAAGATAACGCTACAAGATGCCTTGACAGATGGCACACATACAAGAGAACACGTTTTGCAGGTAAACCGAAAATCCAAACCCAAAGACATCTTGAAACTCTTTAGGGAGGGAAATTATGGATAAGAAAATTCTTTTTGAAGCTCTGAATACATGGCAGAACATCCAGAAGAATTTAGACAGTATTAAAAGACGATTTCCGGTTGGAAGTCGCCTTTTTTGACATTATCGGAGACACTATATCTTATGGCTGGTGTAAACTGGTATATAGTTCCCTTATTTTATTACATTGTGGATTTGTACTAAAATATTTCCTTTAATGCGATACGGACTGAAAGTTTTATTTGAAGTCAAGAGGAGTAACTCCCACTATTTTTTTAAAAGTTCTTGAGAAATTAGAGGAAGTAGAGAAACCAAGTGAATGCGTAATTTCTTCTACTTTTTTATCTTCATGTAATCGCCACTGAAAACCAGTTTGTGCTTCACTACGATATCTTTCCTAATCTAACCGATACGCTAACCTTACTGCCTTTCTTAGAAACTTATCCGCATGACCTCAAGACAGTCGTAGCTGATGCAGGATATGGCAGTGAAGAAAATCTTCTCAAACTTGATGAAGTAGGTATTTCTCACTACATCAAGTATAACCAGTTTGACCGTGAACAGAAGCGGTCATTTAAGAAGAAAGCAGTTGATTGGAACTATGATGAGGAAACAGATGTCTACCAACATCCAGACGGGTTCGTCTATCCCTTTAGTCATACTAAATACCGCAAGACAGCTTCAGGGTTTGAGCAAGAAATCAAGGTCTATCGAGCTGAGGAGCCTGAGGTTGCCCCACAGAAGGGAATGTACATCAACGAGCGGTATCGAATGCTCAAACAGAAAGAGAGCCAGGCGCTTTTATCTGACCAAGGTCGCACCATCTTTGCCCAGCGCAAGGTGGATGTCGAGTCAGTCTTTGGTCAGATAAAGGCTTGTTTGGGTTACACCAGATGTAACCTCAGAGGCAAACGCAAGGTAAGAATTGACATGGGACTGGTTCTCATGGATAATAACCTCAAGAAATATAACAAAAGAATGACGGAAAACTAAAAAAGTAGAGGCACCAAAATTGGTTTCTCTACTTTTGGGTTGGTTGAGATGAGTTTTGTCTCAGCTTCCTTTTAATTTTTGTATAAAAGACAGAAAATTCACATAAAATTTATTTCAATCTACCTATTTTCTGCTATAATAAAGGGAGAAATGGAGTAATTATGCTAGAAAACAATCGTGTTGGAGACTTGTTGAGGGAGTTTCCTGAAGATGTACAATTTATATTTCAAGAAATGATCCCAGCCTATCAGCGTGGCTATGCGGACTATGTGTACAAGACTGACAAGGCAGATGTGCAGCAGCGTAGAATTAAAAACCTAGCCAAAAGTTTTCGGAGGATGGATTATTTTTATATTATGCCACTTGATCAAGAGTTGGCTGTGGCAATTGCTACCTGGCAGTACGAAGCACCCTATGATTTCTATGATGCGCGAGCAGATGAGGAGGATTTGGCGGAGCTCCTGTCACAAGAAGCACGTGAGGGACGTTATTTTGCGGTCATTCGTAATGGCGCTCTGATGGGCTATTTTTGCTTAGAATGGGATGCCGCAGGTCATGGGGCGGAACTGGGTCTGGGAATGAATCCTCTCTATACAGGGAAAGGCCAAGGTAGAGCTTTTTATCAGACTATTGAGGACTACATTCGTACGAATTATCCAGCTTGTCGACAGTTGGACTTGGCTGTCGCAGACTTCAATGGTCGAGCACGGCATTTGTATCAAGCAGTTGGATTTACGGAGCAAGAAAGCTACCTTCAAGAGACCAATGGGGGGCACTATCCCTTTGTTAAAATGACGAAACAATTGTCCCAGCCTTCAGATGCAGAATAAAGGTCTATTTACCCAATTGTGCGAAAGCGATTGTTTTTATCGAAGTGGTAGGATGATTCTGTTTTATAAAAAACAAAAATATTCAGAAAATATTGACAACTCATTTAAGAAATGTTATCTTTTTTCTAAAGGAGGTGCTAATATGAAAAAAATAAATCAAATTCTAGCCCTGTTCGTTAGTGTCGGCATTGTTTTAACTTATTCTATTAAAGTATCGGCTTCAGTACTGGGAGTGAGTGAGGCTCGGAATACAATTGGTGTTCAAAAGGTTATGGGGTATGGTAACCTGATTCTTGATGGTGGTGGAGGTTTTGCTGATAAATGGGGACAGCCACCTTCGAGTGGAGCTTCAGGTCCTTTTTTTTGGACCAAGGGGGATCCAAGGGGGATGACTTTATATAAGGATAGAGCGATAAATAGTGGTGGTGGTCCTCACGGAGGAAGCTATTATAAACTTTATAATAGGAAAGGACAGCGAATAGGAACATATAACATTGATGGGGTTAGAGTTCGTGATTAAGAAATACCAGTTTGGTTCAACAGAACTACTATTGCAAGATGGATTGGAATTAGCTCGTCATGTACAAAAAGAAGAAGTACTGATTACGGATGAAAGTAGGGAAGAAATCTATATGATTTTGTCTTTAACCATCAATGGAGGAATTTTCTTGCAATCTAGATGGCAAGGTCAGGTCAAGATTTCAAAGAATCAATGGCTAATCAGTAAAAATCTAGAATCACCTGTTAGTATCTTTTCGCGTGCGACAGATCCTGTAGATTTCAGTAAGCGCACACAGGTCTATAGATTAGGAGAGAACGATGGAAAAAGAATTTGAAACAGTAGAATTTCATGGTTACACAGTTCGTATCGAAAAAGATTTTACGGCTGTTTTGGATGAAGATGGTAGTAAATTGATGGTCTTGGAGAAAGACTTTACGGATGTCAATGCTGCTTTGGTTTACCTTACCGAAGAGGAAAGTGTTCAGATTTTTCCTCGTTGGCAGACCAATTTTATAGTAAAAGAGAATGAGATTTGCATCATTCGAGAAAATGGCGGTCGCTAATGAATTATCAAGAACTTCATTTGGGGGATTGGACGATTTATTATTCTGAGCAATTGTGCTGTTACCAGCTGAATGAAAAAGAGTTTTTATTTACGACTACCTTTAAAAATAGAATTATCGTTAATTTGAAATACCAAGATGGTCTTAACTGGTCTTTGGATGGGATGTCTAGTATAAAAGTTCCCAAAAATATGAAAGTAGCCTACTTGGATCTTCTTGATTAGGAGTGTTCTACCAAAAGTTGTTCAAAAATCTTGTAAAATACTAGCAGATTTTTTAGAAGTATGATAGAATACAACAAGCGTAGGTTTTTAAACTCATCCCGTGAGGTGAGAAAGACAACAGGAAAAATTAAGGGCCTATGACTATACATATATATAGAAATTGGGTCTTTTTGTGTACCCAAATAGGAGAAGTACATGGATTTGAAATTACAAGTCTCTCAGCATGAAGAACCATCAGCGATTGATTTATCTGTATCGAAGGTTGATTTGCTACTGGATGTTGATGAGAAGCCTGAGCTTGCAAAAGGATTGTTGTTGAGTTTCCAGCACGTGTTCGCTATGTTTGGGGCGACGATTTTGGTTCCTTTGATTTTGGGGATGCCTGTTTCAGTTGCTCTCTTTGCTTCCGGTGTGGGAACCTTGATTTACCAAGTGGCAACACAGTTTAAGGTGCCGGTTTACTTGGGATCATCCTTTGCCTATATCACGGCTATGGCGCTTGCAATGAAGCAGATGAATGGGGATGTTTCCGCAGCTCAGACGGGTATTCTATTTGTCGGCTTGATTTATGTTGTGGTGGCGACAATTGTAGCCTTTATTGGTAATAACTGGGTGGACAAGATTTTGCCGCCAATCGTCATCGGGCCTATGATTATGGTCATCGGGCTTGGTTTGGCAAATTCAGCTGTTACCAATGCAGGATTTGTGGCAGATGGGAACTGGAAGCATGTCCTTGTTGCGGTTGTGACCTTCTTGATTGCAGCTTTTATCAATACAAACGGAAAAGGCTTCATCAAAATCATTCCTTTCTTGATTGCCATTGTGTGTGGCTATCTCTTGTCACTTTGCCTAGGATTGGTGGACTTGAGCCCGATTAAAGATGCAGCTTGGTTTGAACTTCCTCGTCTCTACCTTCCATTTAAAACAGGTGTTTTCCATAGCTATAAACTTTACTTCGGTCCAGAAATGTTGGCTATCTTGCCGATTTCAATTGTGACCATTGCTGAAAATATCGGAGACCATACTGTTTTGAGCCAAATCTGTGGGCGTCCATTTTTGAAAAATCCAGGTCTTAGCCGTACTTTGATTGGTGATGGTCTAGCAACTGCCTTCTCAGCGCTTATCGGGGGACCTGCTGAGACAACTTACGGTGAAAATACGGGCGTGATTGGCATGACACGTATTGCATCTGTTTCTGTCATCCGAAACGCAGCTTTCATCGCTATCGCATTCTCATTCCTTGGCAAGTTTACAGCCTTGATCTCAACGATTCCAAGTGCGGTGCTTGGTGGGATGTCTATCCTGCTCTACGGTGTTATCGCAAGCAATGGTTTGAAAGTATTGATTGAACGTCGAGTGGATTTTGGTCAGGTTCGCAATCTGATTATCGCCTCTTCTATGCTGGTTCTTGGACTGGGTGGTGCGGTTCTGGATTTGGGAGCAGTGACGCTTTCAGGGACAGCCCTCAGCGCCATTGTGGGAATCCTTCTCAACCTTATTCTTCCACAAGAAAGCAAATAAGCCCTATTTTAAAGTAGAGGTATTTGACAAGAGTCAAAAAGATTGATAAAATAGGTAACGTCCATTGGACAATCTAGCTGTTCTTGGTAGTGGGATATGCCAACCTACCACTCAGATTAAGCTCAAATACAAAGGAGAATTACTCATGGCAATCTCAAAAGAGAAAAAAAATGAACTTATCGCTCAATACGCACGTCACGAAGGTGACACTGGTTCTGTAGAGGTACAAGTTGCTGTCCTTACTTGGGAAATCAACCACCTTAACGACCACATCAAACAACACAAAAAAGACCACGCTACTTACCGTGGTTTGATGAAAAAAATCGGTCGTCGTCGTAACTTGCTTGCATACTTGCGTAAAAACGATGTTAACCGTTATCGCGAATTGATCAACTCACTCGGACTCCGTCGTTAATCATGACTTGAGTTCAGCTGCAATCGTTCTATTTTCGAAAGATCTAGTCTGCATTCAGTTGAGTGAAATAGAAATACTGCTGGGGTTATCTCGGCAGTTTTCTTTTACCCTAATGTGGAAATCAACTGTTCGAGATAATTGGTTGATTGATCTGGATTCTTCTTGATAAGAAGCGTATAAAAATAAGGGCTAATCAGCCCTTATTTTTTGTTATGACTATTCTTCGCGCTTGTGGAAGAAAGTGAGGACACTCATGAGGAATAAGCCGAGTAGGATGAGAAGTGTGCCACTACTTTCACCAGTATTTGGAAGAGTAGTTGTCGCTGTGCTCTTGGCAGCGGTGTCGATTGCTGCAGATGGAGCAGTTGTTTTGCCTGGTTGGTAGGTCATATTTTGAGCATCTGCCTGCTTGCCAGGTTTAGTTGCTGGGTCGATTGGCATCGGATCGATTTGTGGTTCTTCAGGTTTTACGTAGGTAAAGGTAAAGTCACCAAATCCTTCAGCTTCGGCTGATGCTGCGATGTACTGGATGTCTTTGTGGGTGCCAATCAAGTCTTTTGCTTTATCTGCAGTTTGGAAACGAAGGTCCAAGCCTTCGATAGTGTCTGATAAGTACCAGTTGTTGTCTGCAGACGGGTTGATAGTTTTCTCAGCCAAGATGTAATTGATAATGACTTGGCGGTTTTCAAGCCCGAGAAGGCGGTTGACGGTTGCGTTGGCTACACCAGGGAATTGACCGCTTGCGCGATAGTTGTTGGTCACAACGATAAATTCTTGGTCGGCTGTGACATCTTTTCCTTGGTATTTCAAGTTGCGTACGCGACTTGCGCTAGCATTGACCAATTTGCCATCTTTATCGTATTTGTTTGGTTGTGTGATATCAAATTCATACGTTACACCATCAATCACATCGAAGTTATAGGTGCGATAGTTGGTGTTGACCATGTTTTGTGGTGCCTTGCTAGTTGGGTCAATCGTGTTGAATTGTCCAGCAGACATTTCCAACCATTCTTTCAAATCCGCACCTGTCACTTTAAGGATAGCTGTTACATTATCGTAGAGGTAAAGGTCGGCTACGTTTTTGATTGCGATTGGTCCAGCAGGAATGTCTGTATAGGCGGTTGCATCACCGCGCGTACCAGCTTTAAATGGAGCCGCAGCAGATAGAATCGGCAAGTTAGCTTCGGCTGTTCCTTTGAGCTCTTGTTTGGCGTACCAGATTTGAGCTTTATTGACGATTTGGATAGATGGATCGTCTTTGACAAGTGCAAAGTAGCTGGTGATTGGAGCAGTAGTTGTTCCGACTTGTTCGCGGACGTATTTGATAGTTGCTTCGTGAGATTCTTTTGCGATGGTAATGATTTCTGGTTTTGCTTCGTCCGATTTTGTATCGATTTTACGGATTTCAGCATGGCTTTTTGTGACTTGCCATTTGCCATTCATGCGCGTCAAGCCTAGGTCAATGATTCCAAGATGGTCACCATATTTGCCAGCCATTGTAACAGGTGTGCCGGTGATCAATCCGTTTACGCCGTCAACATCTTTGTACTTTTCATAGAAACCAGTTCCTTTTCCTGATGGAAATTCAGCGTGTGAATGCCCTGTAACAACTGCGTCTACGCCATCAATGCCTGCGATTTGGTAGCCGACATTTTCTTCGCCGACTTCGTAGACATCGTCACCGATACCGGAGTGAGAAAGGACGAGAATGATATCAGCGCCAGCTTTTTGCATCGCAGGAATAACAGATTTTACAGCTTCAACAGAGTCTTTGACCGTGATTTTGCCTTCAAGAAGAGCCTTGTCCCAGTTGAGGATTTGAGGTGGAACGATTCCGGTAACTCCGATGTTGAGGTTGATTGCCTTACCATCTGTCGTCTTGTAGCTTTTGGTGATGATTTCGTAAGGTTTGTAGCGCAAGTTTCCTGTAGCTGTGTCGACTACGTTGGCATTAACGATAGGCATACCTGCAGTTGAAATAACCTTGTCCAAATATTCCAAACCGTAGTTAAACTCGTGATTTCCAAGTGTACCTGCGTCGAATCCGAGTTTGTCAAGTGCGGCGTACATTGGGTGAGTTTCGCCGGCTTCAACAGGGTCAATAATGGATTTGTAAGTTCCGAGTGGTGTGCCTTGGATGATATCTCCATTGTCAACGAGGAGAACGTTTGGTTTTTCTTCTTTTGCTTTGTCGATTAGGACAGCTGTTTTAGCCAAACCGATAGTTTGGGATGGCTTATCTTGGTAGTAATCGTAGTTGACCAAGTTGGTGTGGAGGTCGGTTGTAGACAAGATCCGAACATCTACTGTATCGCCTTCTTGAGGCGTTGTTGGTTTTTCACTGGTGTTTGTAGCGGTAGTAGGTGCGGTTGTTGTAGTAGTTTCGTTTGTAGCAACAGTTGTCGCCTCGCTAGGTGTAGCAGTGCTTGCTACTGTTTCATTTTCAGAGGAGGTACTCTCTGCCAAGGGTGCTTCGTTGCTGGCTACAGATGGAGTTGATTCTGTAATGGTTACTGTTTCAGTGGTAGCTTCCGGAGTAGCGGTTGAATCGCTGGACTCTGCGGCTGGAGTTTCCACGAGATTTGCGACAGGGGCAGTGCCTGTGGCTGGAGTTTCCTCTGCTTCGACTAGGCTTGTAGAAGCTAGCACTGCGGCAAACATAGTTAAAAGCATGGTGCTTTTTTTAAGTGAATGTTTAGACATATCGTCCTCCTCTAAAAAGGTTTTGGACATACATTATACAATAAGAAACCCTTTTCATCAATACTTTTTTATAAAAATCCGAACATTTTCTGTAAAAACATCCCGATAACATGCTGCTTTTCATTGTTGTTAGTTGTGCTCGTTCTAAGATACTTATTCAAAAATATGATTTGACAATTTAAAAACGAGCTGGGTATCCAACTCGCAATTATGTTACTTATTTATAATCCAATAACGCAGCATCTTGTCTCCGTCGCTAGGGTCAATACGAGTGTCTTCGTAGACGCCGCCGTTGGCGAGGATTGTTTTTTGTGAGCCAATATTCCAGTCTGCGGCTGTAATCAGGACCTTGTCGATGTCTAATTTTACTGCTTTGATGAGAGCGAGGCGCAGCTGCTCGGTTGCATAGCCCTTTTGTCGTTCGTCAGGGTGAATGGAGTAGCCGATGTGACCTGCGATATTTAGGAGGAATTCCTGCTCGATATCGTGTCGGATATTGACAATGCCGACCATCTTCTGGTCAGATTCACGGATGCAGAGGAAGGTAGAAGATGGCGAGCGGTCAGGCCGACAGGTTGCGTAGGATGATTCACGCTCTAAGTGGGCTAACCAATCAGTTAGCGAGTCCATTTCTTGCAATCTGCTACCGCCATGGAGATGCTCGGACGCAAAGGCAGATTTGTAGGCGGAGATTTGCTCAGCGTAGTCTAAAGTGGGTGTTACAAGTGCTAGTTTTTCCATAAGTGCCTCCTTGATATTGTAGGTATTTTAGCAGAAATGGATTTTCTTGTCAAAATGTGTTCTGACTTGTCCTTTTGAGCTGAAAATATGATAAAATAGTGAAGATACGTGGTTGTTGCAAAGCTGAGGAAAGAAGGTTTCTTTCTTGAACTTTGTAAAAACCCGTAAATTAACATTTGGAGAAAAAATCATGTCAAAACAAGTTTTTGAAACTGTTTTTGCTGGTAAAAAATTGGTCGTAGAAACAGGCCAAGTTGCCAAGCAAGCAAACGGTGCAGTTGTCGTTCGTTATGGAGATTCAACCGTTCTTACAGCAGCTGTGATGTCTAAGAAAATGGCAACGGGAGACTTCTTTCCCTTGCAAGTCAATTATGAAGAAAAAATGTACGCTGCTGGGAAGTTCCCAGGCGGCTTTATGAAGCGTGAAGGCCGTCCATCAACGGATGCAACCTTGACAGCTCGTCTCATTGACCGTCCAATCCGTCCTATGTTTGCAGAAGGCTTTCGCAACGAAGTACAAGTCATCAATACAGTGCTTTCTTACGATGCAGACGCATCAGCACCAATGGCAGCTATGTTTGGTTCATCACTTGCGCTTGCCATCTCAGATATTCCTTTCAACGGACCAATCGCTGGAGTACAAGTAGGTTATGTCAATGGTGAATTCATCATCAACCCAGACCAAGCCCAACAAGCGGTTTCCCTCTTGGAATTGACAGTGGCAGGTAACAAAGATGCCATCAACATGGTAGAATCTGGTGCCAAAGAATTGTCAGAAGACATCATGCTGGAAGCTCTTTTGAAAGGTCACGAAGCCATTCAAGAACTCTTGGCCTTCCAAAATCAAATTGTAGCAGCTGTTGGTAAAGAAAAAGCGGATGTGGAACTCTTGCAAGTCGATCCAGAATTGCAAGCAGAAATCATCGCGGCTTACAACGAAGATTTACAAAAAGCGGTTCAAGTCGAAGAAAAATTAGCGCGTGAAGATACGACAAATGCTGTTCGTGAAGCTGTTATCGCTGCTTACGAAGAGCGCTATGCAGACCACGAAGAACATGACCGCATCATGCGTGACGTTGCAGAAATCTTGGAAATCATGGAACACACAGAAGTGCGTCGTTTGATTACCGAAGACAAGGTTCGTCCTGACGGACGCCGTGTAGATGAGATTCGTCCTTTGGATGCAGAAGTAGACTTCTTGCCAAAAGTTCACGGTTCAGGTCTCTTTACACGTGGACAAACGCAAGCCTTGTCAGTTTTGACCTTGGCACCAATGGGTGAAACACAAATCATCGATGGATTGGATGACGAGTACAAAAAACGGTTCTTGCACCACTATAACTTCCCACAATACTCAGTTGGTTCAACTGGTCGTTATGGTGCACCAGGTCGTCGTGAAATCGGTCACGGTGCTCTTGGAGAACGTGCTCTTGAGCAAGTATTGCCAAGTTTAGAAGAATTCCCATATGCTATCCGTCTTGTAGCCGAAGTCTTGGAGTCAAATGGTTCTTCTTCACAGGCTTCTATCTGTGCAGGAACGCTTGCTCTTATGGCAGGTGGTGTGCCAATCAAGGCTCCGGTAGCAGGGATTGCCATGGGTTTGATTTCAGATGGTACAAACTACACTGTCTTGACGGATATTCAAGGCTTGGAAGACCACTTCGGAGATATGGACTTTAAGGTTGCCGGAACGCGTGACGGAATCACAGCTCTACAAATGGATATCAAGATTGACGGGATTACGCCACAAATCTTGGAAGAGGCTCTTGCACAAGCTAAGAAAGCTCGCTTTGAAATTCTTGACTTGATTGAAGCAACGATTCCAGAAGTTCGTCCTGATTTGGCACCGACTGCACCTAAGATTGATACCATCAAGATTGATGTGGACAAGATTAAGGTTGTCATCGGTAAAGGTGGCGAAACCATCGATAAGATTATCGCTGAAACAGGTGTCAAGATTGACATCGATGACGAAGGTAACGTGTCTATCTACTCTAGCGATTGTGCAGCGATTGAGCGTACAAAAGAAATCATTGCAGGCTTGGTTCGTGAAGCAAAAGTCGGTGAAGTCTACAAGGCGAAAGTGGTTCGTATTGAGAAATTTGGTGCCTTTGTCAATCTCTTTGATAAGACAGATGCATTGGTACATATCTCTGAAATGGCTTGGGCTCGCACCAACCGTGTAGAGGATTTGGTTGAAATCGGCGACGAAGTAGATGTAAAAGTCATGAAAATTGATGAAAAAGGTCGTGTTGACGCATCTATGAAGGCTCTTCTTCCAAAACCAGAAGGATTTACAGAAGAAAAACGTGAAAAAGGTGACAAGCATGATAAGCATGACCGTCCACGTCGTTCACACGATAAAAAAGAAGATAAAGGCTTTGGCGAATTCAAAATTCACAAAGTAGAAAAATAAGCAGAGAAGAGGCAGGGCGCAAACCTTAGCCTTCTCTCTTTATAAATGAGGTAAGAAAATGGGTTGGTGGAAAGATACAATCGCTATCGTAAAGGAAAATGATCCCGCTGCGCGTACGACGTTGGAGGTTCTTTTGACATATCCGGGTGTCAAGGCTTTGGCTGCCCACCGCCTCTCTCATTTTTTATGGCGTCATCAGTTGAAGTTGCTGGCGCGGATGCACAGCCAGTTCTGGCGTTTTTGGACACAGATTGAAATTCATCCTGGTGCTGAGATTGCCAGTGGGGTCTTTATTGACCATGGTGCAGGTTTGGTGATTGGAGAGACGGCAGTCGTTGAGTCTGGAGTCATGCTCTATCACGGCGTAACGCTTGGGGGGACAGGAAAGGATGTCGGTAAACGGCATCCAACTATCCGCCGAGGAGCTTTGATTTCTGCCCATGCTCAGGTGATTGGACCGATTGAAATTGGTGCAGGGGCAAAAGTTGGTGCATCAGCAGTGGTGGTCGCGGATGTGCCATCTCAAGTCACCGTAGTGGGTATTCCGGCTAAAGTTGTCCGTGTCCATGGTAAGAAGGATGAGCTGGTCAATCATCAAATTGAGGAAGAACGCAAGGAGCGCTATTACACATCCAAGTTAGAAGAAGCCCGCTATGCTAGCATGGAATCCTCTCATCTCTAGAAAGATTTGCCTATGATTTTAGAAGAATTTGAAAATGGACCAGCGGTCATTGAACCAACGGACTGCTTAGATGACGATTTAGATATTTTAGAAATCTGTGGCACCATGATTCTGCCTTTTTCAGGGGAATTATTCGAGAAGATTATTAGCACACCCTATGCTCGATACGCAGGCTGCAAGTCCAATATCAACGGCAGACAGCCTTTGTACATCTATGAAAGAGATGGTTTGAAAGTAGGTGTTTTTAAGGCTCTGCTAGGCGGCCCTGCCTTGATTGGCAGTCTGGAAGAGCTGCAGGCAACGGGATTCAAGAAGTTTATTCTCTTCGGAACTTGTGGTGTCTTGGACGGAAGTTTGGAGGCAAATAAGATTATCCTGCCGACTTCGTCTATTCGGGATGAAGGGATTTCCTATCACTACGCACCGGCTTCAGATGAGATTGGTTATTCTGAGGCGCATGTGGAGAGATTTTCACAAATTTTGGACAAGCACGGCATCGAATATGTGCAAACCAAGGCTTGGACAACGGATGCCTTTTACCGTGAAACGCCTGCTAAGGTGGCGCGCCGTAAGGAAATGGGCTGCCAGGTAGTAGATATGGAGTGGGCATCGGTTGCAGCTTGGGCTCAATTTCGTGAGAAGGAGGTCTATCATTTCTTTTATACATCAGACTATGTCGACCACGAAAATGGCTGGGACAAACGAGATGGACACGAGGAAGAGGACTTGTTGACTTTCTTTGAAATCGCCCTGAAAATCGCAGGAGAATTAGCATGAAAAATTTAAGTAAAAGTCCCTATGGGATGGGAATTGTTGTGGTTTTGGGTGCCTTCTTGTCCATTTACCATCTGATGAAAGAGGAGTATGCTTTAGCGATCTTAGCGGGTTTTTTGGCGATTATTTGGGCATGGGCCCTCTACTTGAAATTTTACAGTAAAAGGAAAAACGATGATAAAGATTTATGATACCATGAACCGAAGTTTGCGGGATTTTGTCCCTCTTGAGGAAAATAAGGTCAAGATGTATGTCTGCGGGCCTACCGTGTACAATTATATCCATGTAGGAAATGGTCGTTCGGCGGTGGCATTTGATACAATCCGACGTTATTTTGAGTACCGTGGCTTTGAAGTGGCCTACATTTCAAACTTTACGGATGTGGATGACAAGATTATCAAGGGTGCGCGTGAAGCGGGGATGTCCACCAAGGATTTCTCAGATAAATATATCGCAGCCTTTATGGAAGACACAGCAGCCTTGGGCATCAAGCCGGCAACGCGCAATCCACGCGTGATTGATTTTATAGATGATATCATTGCTTTTGTGGCGGATTTGATTGAAAAAGGCTTTGCCTATGAGAGTCAGGGTGATGTCTATTTCCGTGTGGAGAAGTCGCAGGATTATGCCAAGTTGGCCAATAAGAGCTTGGAAGATTTGGTCATGGGAGCCAGTGGACGGATGGATGAGGAGACGGCTCGGAAAGAAAATCCTCTGGATTTTGCCCTCTGGAAATCAGCCAAGGCGGGTGAAGTTTCTTGGAAGAGTCCTTGGGGAGAGGGGCGTCCTGGTTGGCATATTGAGTGCTCGGTCATGGCGACAGAAATCTTGGGAGATACCATTGATATTCATGGTGGTGGTGCGGATTTGGAGTTTCCACATCATACCAATGAAATCGCCCAATCTGAAGCGAAAACAGGTCACAAATTTGTCAACTACTGGATGCACAACGGCTTTGTTAATGTGGACAATGAAAAAATGTCCAAGTCTCTGGGCAACTTCGTGACTGTTCATGATGCCCTAAAAACCATTGATGGACAGATTTTGCGTTTCTTCTTGGCGACTCAACATTACCGCAAGCCGATTAACTTTACGGAAAAAGCCATCCACGATGCTGAAGTTAACCTCAAATATCTGAAAAATGCCTATGAGCAATCCTTTTCAGACCAAGTAAATCAAGCAGAATTTCAAGTCTTACTCGAAAAATTTCAGGCAGCTATGGATGAGGATTTCAACACTGCGAACGGAATTACAGTTGTTTTTGAAATGGCAAAATGGATCAATTCGGGCAACTATACTGCCGCTATTAAAGAGCAGTTTGCGGCTGTGTTGGAAGTTTTCGGGATTGTGTTTACTGAAGAAGTGCTGGATGCGGATATCGAAAACTTGATTGCAGAGCGCCAAGAAGCGCGTGCCAACCGTGATTTTGCACGAGCGGATGCTATACGAGATCAATTGGCTGCCCAAGGCATCAAGCTACTTGATACCAAGGAAGGTGTAAGGTGGACACGTGACTAAATTTGATGCCAATCTCATCAACGGGATTGCCCTTGCTTTTGAAGGGGATGCGGTTTATTCGCTCTATGTCCGCCGTCATTTGATTTTTCAAGGGCAAACCAAGCCCAATCAATTGCACAGGCTGGCGACGCAATATGTCTCTGCCAAGGCACAGGCTATGCTGGTTCAAGCCATGTTGGACGCCCAGCTATTGACAGAAAAAGAAGAAGAAATCTATAAACGCGGGCGGAATGCCAGCAGTCACACCAAAGCTAAAAATACGGATGTCATTACCTATAAGATGTCAACGGGTTTTGAAGCGGTCATGGGCTATCTGCACATGACGGAGCAAATTGAGCGATTGGAAGTTTTAATTGACTGGTGTATTTGTCAGGTTGAAAATCGAGCACGCTAGAAGTTTTGAGAAAGGAAAGGACGAGAGGATGGAGGACATTGCAGCAATTTTTCCAGGCGCAAGGCGAGTGAGTCGGCCTCAAGAAAATAGTAAAAAATCCTATCTCGCTCTGCCAGATGGTCACTGGATGGAGTTTGATAAGGAGGAGTTGACTGCGAGAGAAGAGGCTTTGCTGGCTCTTTTTTCCCCAGTGACATATCCTAAAACCTCGAGTCCTTGGGCTGAGTATTTAGTGTGGGAGAAGGGGACGGTTCCCCAATCTGTAAAGAAAATTCAGTTCCTACACGTTCGGACTTGGAAGCAGGCATCGGATGACTGGCTGGATATGATGGCGGAACTCTTATCCAATACGCTTGGCCGATTTCAGCTTCCGAATGGAAATCTGATTTTTGTCCTTGACCAAGAGCAAGGGCTTGCGATTTACGATATCTTGTCAGAGAGTATTCAAGCGCTGGAGATTGATTTTGATGTTCGTTTGACCTGTTTTCTGGGACAGATTTGGCAGGAAGCGGATCAAAAGGCTTGGCCCTCACTTTTTCAAGCGGAACAAAGTCTCTTTTCCAAGTGGCAGGAGAGCTATAATCAAACAATGGTCTTGACCTTTAGTAAACTGTTTTTATGGGGGCAGACAAAAGGGGAGTTTTTGCCTGTACTGGCTAGCCACCTGCGGAATCTCATCTTGGAACAGGATCAGCTGACAGAGATTATATTGGCTTTATGGGAAGAGTCGGCAGTAGCGACCAAGGCGGCTCAAAAGCTGTACCTGCATCGCAATACGCTCCAATATCGACTGGAAAAATGGCATGAATTGACAGGCTTGCAGCTCAAGGAGCTTACGGACCTGACCCTGTGCTATAGTTTGGTTTTAGATGATTTATTTTAAAAGGTTGGGTAACCAATCTTTTTTATAGAGAGGGAAAAACGATGCGACTATTATTTGCAATGGATCAAAAGGATTATCAAGATTGTACCTATACCTATGTGCGAAATTCTGCCAGAAGTATTATTATCACCGATGGGAAAGTAGCCATGGTACATAGCGCCAAATATGATTACTATAAATTTCCCGGTGGGGGGATTGAAGCGAATGAACATCCGATTGATGCGCTTTTGAGAGAGACCTTAGAGGAAGTTGGTCTACAGGTGTTGAGACATACGGTGGAGGAGTACGGCTATGTTCACCGAAAATTACGCAGTATCCAAGATCCAGACCAGTGCTTTGTCCAGGATAATTTCTACTACATTTGTCAGGTAGATGGACAAGTACTCCCGAAAAATCTCGATTCCTATGAAAGTGATGAAGGCTACCATTTGGTCTATGTCAATCCGCACCAAGCCATTACAAAAAATCGCTCGGTAGGCCAAACGCCATACGACTCATCCATGTTTGAACGGGAAGCACGGGTGCTCGAACAGCTGCTGGAGGAAGGGTGTTTTGAGCTGGAGCAGTAGAATTTTTTCCTTTTGTCAAGGTGCACAAAAACGCTTACAAAATTTGGGCGACTTGCCATGGCTTTGTAAAGCGTTTTCATTTACAATAAAACCATCGAAAGAAAAGGAGTCAGAACATGGTTCAACTTAATCTAAAAAACATTTACAAAAAATACCCAAATAGCGAGCACTATTCAGTTGAAGACTTCAACTTGGACATCAAAGACAAAGAATTTATCGTTTTCGTAGGTCCTTCAGGTTGTGGTAAATCAACTACTCTTCGTATGATTGCCGGTTTGGAAGATATTACAGAAGGGGAAGCATACATTGATGATGTGCTCATGAACGATGTCGCTCCTAAAGATCGTGACATTGCCATGGTTTTCCAAAACTACGCCCTCTACCCACACATGACTGTCTATGACAACATGGCTTTTGGTCTTAAATTGCGCAAATACAGCAAAGACGAAATCAAAAAACGTGTAGAAGAAGCAGCTGAAATTCTTGGATTGACTGAATTCTTACAACGTAAACCAGCTGACCTTTCAGGTGGTCAACGTCAACGTGTTGCCATGGGACGTGCCATTGTCCGTGATGCAAAAGTGTTCTTGATGGATGAACCTTTGTCAAACTTGGATGCAAAACTTCGTGTATCTATGCGTACAGAAATTGCGAAAATCCACCGTCGTATCGGCGCAACAACTATCTACGTAACCCACGACCAAACAGAAGCTATGACCTTGGCTGACCGTATCGTTATCATGTCAGCAACAAAAAATGAAGCTGGTACAGGTACAATCGGTCGTATTGAGCAAATCGGTACACCTGAAGAACTTTACAACTCACCAGTCAACAAATTTGTAGCCAGCTTTATCGGTAGTCCAGCTATGAACTTCTTCCCAGTAACATTGCAAGATGGTGTCTTGTCAAGTGGATCAAGCTTCTCAGTAAGATTGCCAGAAGGACGTCGCAAACAATTGGAAGACAAAGGCTATAATGGTAAATCATTCACACTTGGTATCCGCCCAGAAGACATCAAAGCATCTGCTTTGGAATTGGAAACTTACCCAGAAAGCGTGATTACAGCTGAAGTTGTCGTATCTGAATTACTTGGTGCAGAAACAATGCTTTACAGTAAAGTTGGCGAAACAGAATTCGTATCTCGTGTTGATGCTCGTGATTTCCACCGTCCAGGTGAACACGTGAAATTGGCATTCAACTTGAACAAAGCACACTTCTTCGACGATGCAACAAGCAAATCAATCGTTTAAGAATACAAAAAAGGAACCAAATGGTTCCTTTTTTTACATCCAATTATGGCGATAGGTTTCGTAAAAATCGACTTTCAGGCGGATGAATTCTTCCATATCATGCAGGAGTTGAAAGAGTGTAGCGCGTGTTTCAAATTCTTGTCGACTTTGTGGCAAGGGGCGCTCGCGGAATGTTTGGTGGAAGAGTTCAATATCCGTCAAGAGTTCATAGGCAGAGTTTTCTTGACTTAATTGCTGGGCAGTGCGTTCAAATAGACTGGCTAAAATGATACTTTCGCGGCCGTCTAGCAGGCATTTATTGATACTTACAGCCATGCGGCGCAAGATTTTATTTTGAGCTGCACGCATTTCGAAATAGTGCACTTGGTAATTGGTCTGGTTGAAGAGTTGATTGTGGCGGTCGAGATAGACAACGGAAAGGGCTTCTTGCAGTAGTTGGTCAAGCTGATTGATCAGCTGAGCATCATTGCGTCCATCGCCGTCTTGTAGAAAGGATTCAAAACGGAGGAGGATTTGTTTGAGTAGGTCTTCCACTTTTTGGTGATAGGCTTGGATTTGATTGTTTTGAGAGGGCATATAGATATTGCAAATGAGTGCTAGACCAGCCCCAATCAGAAAGAGCGCCAGCTCATTTCCCAAAAATCCAATCGAAATATCCTTTTCTAAAAGTAAGTGAGTCACGAGGACCGTTGACGGAGCGATTCCAGCTTCCCAGCCGTAATGATAGGCCAGAGGGACGTAGACTGCCAAGTAGATGGCCAAAGTCCAGAAGTCAAATCCAAGTAAGAAAAAGGTTAGCCAGGCGATGGCCAGGGCTAAGAGAGTTGAAAAAAGTCGGTTGCTTGCCATTTTTAGCGAAGACTTGCGCGTATCGAGGACACTCAAGATGGCAATAATCCCAGCCGAGGTGGCATAGGTCAGACCTAACCATCGGGCTAAATAGATGGAAAGAACGGTTGCAAGGATCAGTTTCACAGTACGATCAAGAATGGGCATAAAAAATCTCCTATCAGTATTAAAATATTGTATCATAAATCTCAAAAGACCATGTCTTCTATGCTATAATGGAATCATGGAACAGAATGATATCGTATATGGCGTACATGCAGTCGTGGAGAGTTTAGAAGCCAACACAGGTAATAAACTCTATATCCAAGACGATTTGCGCGGAAAAAATGTAGAAAAAATAAAAGCCCTTGCTGCCGAAAAGAAAGTGTCGATTTCTTGGACACCAAAGAAATCTTTATCGGAGATGACAGAGGGGGCGGTGCACCAAGGCTTTGTCTTGCGTGTATCGGAGTTTGCTTATGCAGACTTGTCGCTTATCTTGGACAAGGCTGACCAGGAAGAAAATCCGCTTCTCTTGATTTTAGATGGTTTGACAGACCCCCATAATTTTGGTTCGATTTTACGGACTGCGGATGCCACGCAAGTAGCCGGCATCATCATTCCCAAGCATCGGGCTGTTGGGGTGACTCCGGTTGTGTCCAAAACGTCGACTGGTGCGGTGGCTCACGTTCCTATTGCGCGTGTGACCAATCTCAGCCAGACTCTAGATGTGCTGAAAGAAAAAGGGTTCTGGGTTTTTGGTACCGATATGAACGGCACACCAAGTCACAAGTGGAATACAGCGGGCAAGTTGGCTTTGATTGTTGGAAATGAAGGAAAAGGGATTTCACCCAATATCAAAAAACAGGTCGATGAGATGATTACCATTCCCATGAAGGGACATGTACAGAGTCTCAATGCCTCTGTGGCGGCAGCTGTGCTCATGTATGAAGTATTCAGAAATAAGCTTTAAATGAACGAAAAGATTTTACTGGTTGACGGCTACAACATGATTGCTTTCTGGCAATCAACCAAACAAGCCTTTAAGCAAGGGAAGTTAGACCAGGCGCGAACGATTTTGCTCAATAAACTGTCTAACTACGCTTCGTTTGAAAAAATAGAAGTTATCTGTGTATTTGATGCTCAGCACGTCCCAGGCCTGCGCCAACGATATGATGAGTTTAATGTAACAGTTATCTTCACAGAAGAAGATGAAACCGCGGATACTTATATCGAACGGATGAGTGCAGAACTCAATACTTCCCAGCTGACTGTGTCGGTTGCGACCAGCGACTTAAATGAGCAGTGGGTAGTCTTTTCGCAGGGGGCTTTGCGTGTATCGGCGCGTGAATTGGAGCAACGAGTTTCCAATGTTAAAAAAGAGCTCAACCACTTTGTGGACAAAACAGAATTATATACACCGAGATTGACGCCTTGGTCAGACGGTAATTTACAGGTTTTAGAAAAAATGATGAAGGAGATGAGAGATGACCTTTAAGATTATGACAGATTCGACAGCAGATTTGCCGGAACAGTGGGTGAAAGACCATGATATCACTGTTTTGGGACTCACCTTACAATTAGATGGCGTGACCTACGAAACGGTAGGTGACCAGAAAATGACTGGTCAAGCCTTATTGAAAAAAATTGAGGCGGGAGGCATGCCTACGACGAGTCAGGTCAATGTTGGTCGATTTGAGATGGCCTTTCGTCAGGCTGTTGCAGCAGGGCAGGATGTGCTGTATATCGCATTTTCTTCTGGTTTGTCAGGGACTTATCAGAGTGCAACGATTGCCCGAGATATGGTCTTGGATGAGCATCCTCAAGCAAGAATTGAGGTATTTGATAGTAAGTCTGCCACTATGGGAGAAGGGTACCTAGTGATGAAGGCTGTTGAGGCGCGTGAAGCAGGAGAAGACCTTTCCAGTACTTTAGAAAAGATAGCGGAGCTGGCTCCTCGTATCCAGACCTACTTGATGGTTGATGACTTGCAGCATTTGGTGCGTGGTGGTCGATTGTCAAAAGTTGCGGCAATGGTTGGTGGTTTAATCAATATCAAACCAATGATTTCTATTGATGCAGAAGGACGCTTGTACGCAGCAGGAAAAATTCGTGGCCGTAAAAAAGCCATGAAAGAAATGGTCAAATTAACCATGGAAAATCTAGATGATTCGACAGTCATTGTCGCCTATACAAAAGATGATGAAGGTGCTGAGGAATTGAAAAATATCCTTCTTGCACAAGAGGGGATTGAAACTGTCTTGGTCAACCATATCGGCCCAGTTGTGTCCAGTCATATTGGTTCAGGTGGCTTGGCGATTCAGTCTATTGGAAAAACAAAACGTTGATGATAATGAAAGAGAAGCTGAAAAGTTTCTCTTTTTTGAATGAAATATAGAACAAAATATTAATTATAGTTGACAAAATTCTATTTAAAGAGTAAGATAATGGTAAATAAAAATGATCAAGGAGTTTTACTATGAATCTGAAGAAACAAGAACAGTCAGTCGTTTTTGATGAACGTCAGCGAGGGTTTGTCCTCAAAAGTTACCAGTATGGATTTTGTTTTATGATTTTTGTTTTATGGTTGTGCTTCTTTGTTACCAGATACTTGGGAGCGAGTATTACCTCTGGATTCATGATTTCCCTTGCTTTCTGGGGTGGTCTGTGTATCCAGACTTCCTACGCTATCTTGAAGGGTGCTCATCCGCTGGTCGACAGTCGTTTTAAGAAATTTGGCCCGTTGAGAAAATGGGTAGGTATATTTATTTTACTATATGGTCTAGGCATGAGTGTTTTGGGTATTGTAGAGAGTGTGAATGCTCGTTTGGGTTGGAAAGAGTTTTTCACTTTTGGCGGAACAGGGATGTTTTTAGCTTTAGGTGTAACGTTGACTGTCTTAGGGCTTACCTTGGTCTACCGCCAGTATCTTGATAAAAAAGAAATGGAGGATTAGCATGATTTACTTACCTTTGATTCTAATGTTGGTAGCCATTGCAGGCGTGCTCTATTATCGTCGGAAAAAGGATGGGGATGGCGTTGCGGTCTATCCTAAGAATGAATACGATGAATATCAACAAATCCTTCGCGGGCGTGGCTACAACTACGCTTTTTATAGCCTACTAGCAGCCCTTTATTGTCTTTATATGCTGGCAGAATTAGCAGGTATTCGTTTTCCACAGGCATTTTACTTTTGGTTTCTGATGTATGTGGGCATCAGTGTACAAGTTGGCTACAGTCTCTGGAGTGGTGCTTATTTTCCTATTAATAAGAAAGAAGTTGGTATTTCGCCCAAACAATTTTTCATCTTATCGTCTTGTATGGTCGTCGTCGCTCTTTTCTTGATATGGCAAGGAGATTATCCAGCGGATGTGTTTGCCAAAGGTGGTCTAGGTATGATTTGCTTATTGGGACTTTTTCCTCTGCAAAATATCATCATCTTGGCCATTCGTTTGTGGCGAGAGAGGAGAGACGATGATGAGTAAAAATCTCAGACTAAAAGCAGCGCGTGCGGGGAAAGACCTTTCTCAGCAAGCCTTGGCAGACTTGGTTGGTGTATCACGCCAGACTATTGCTGCTGTAGAAAAAGGGGACTACAACCCAACAATCAATTTGTGTATAGCTATTTGCAAAGCTTTGGACAAGACTTTAGATGAATTATTTTGGGAAATATAGGTGGGGAAAACGGAAGATTCGTCTGTAAAAGAAAAGTAAAAAAAGAGATCTAAATCCCTTGACGGAAGACATGATTTTTTGGTATGATAGTAGACGGTATTGTTTACCCCATTTGAAAGGCCCCGGAACCTTCCAAATACCTTCGATGGGACGGAACACCCATCACCCTTGTAAACAAATATTACGAATTCGTATAGGAGAAATCATGAACAAAACAACTTTCATGGCTAAACCAGGCCAAGTTGAACGCAAATGGTACGTTGTTGACGCAACAGATGTACCTCTTGGGCGTCTTTCTGCAGTAGTTGCTAGCGTACTTCGCGGAAAAAACAAACCAACCTTCACACCACACACTGATACTGGTGACTTTGTGATTGTTATCAATGCTGAAAAAGTTAAATTAACTGGTAAAAAAGCAACTGATAAGATCTACTACACTCACTCAAACCACCCAGGTGGATTGAAGCAAATCTCAGCAGGTGAACTTCGTTCTAAAAATGCTGTTCGTTTGATCGAAAAATCAGTTAAAGGCATGCTTCCACACAACACTCTTGGACGTGCACAAGGTATGAAATTGAAAGTCTTCGTTGGCGGTGAGCACACTCACGCAGCACAACAACCAGAAGTACTTGACATCTCAGGACTTATCTAAGAGGAAAGGAGCATTAAATAATGGCACAAGCACAATATGCAGGTACTGGCCGTCGTAAAAACGCTGTTGCACGCGTTCGTTTGGTTCCAGGTACTGGTAAAATCACAGTTAACAAAAAAGATGTAGAAGAGTACATCCCACACGCTGACTTGCGTCTTGTTATCAACCAACCATTTGCAGTTACTTCAACTGAAGGTGCATACGATGTTATCGTTAACGTTAATGGTGGTGGATACGGTGGTCAATCAGGTGCGATCCGTCATGGTATCGCTCGTGCACTTCTTCAAGTAGATCCAGATTTCCGCGACTCATTGAAACGCGCTGGTCTTCTTACACGTGACGCACGTATGGTTGAACGTAAAAAACCAGGTCTCAAAAAAGCCCGCAAGGCATCACAATTCTCAAAACGTTAATATTCAGTTATATCAACGTTTCAGAGCACTTTGCGAAGTTTTCGCAAGGTGCTTTTTTGATGAAAAAAGTGCTTTGGTAATCCTTTTGGTAATCTTTCGAGACTTGGTTTTTGGTCAATATGAGGCTGAGCAATAAATCTAGTTCATTTAGCCTTATTAAGATACTCTGCAAATTTTGTAATTGACTGTTTTTCACCAGCTTTTGTAGCATGGCTATAAGTGTCTAAAGTCATCTGGCTGCTTGCATGGCCTAAGCGTTTAGCAGTATTGACTGGGTCAATTCCCATTTCAATCATCAAGGTTGCGTGAGTGTGTCTAAACCCATGTGGGCTAATCTTTTTAAGATTATGCTTACGTATAATACGTTTTAGAATATTGTTGATATAGTCAGCGTGTAAGGGTTCTATCTCACCATCTCGGTTGCAGTATGTAAACATAAATTCTTTGTCGAGAGAAAGAGGTTGTACTGATAATTGCCACTTTTCTCTGCTAGTTTCCTGTTTCCATTTGTTGAGGATAGAACAGGTTTCATCATCAAGATATATAGAGCGTACAGAGAATGTATTTTTAGTTCCTTTTTCAATGGCATGACCATCTATTCTTCCTAAACTTTTGCTGACTGTTAATAGTTGATTCTCAGAATCAAAATCTTCCCATTTGAGGGCGTAGAGCTCTCCTTTTCGTAACCCACTGTATGCTAGTAATCGAAATAGTGCATAATGTTTATAAGGTTCATTTTCTAAAATGATTGTCAAAAAATGATGCAACTCGTTAACTGTCCAATAGTTCTCACTGACAGTTTTTTTGAGTTTAGGCATAATAACCTTGCTCATAGGATTTCGTTCAATATAATTCATATTAATGGCAAATTCAAATATTTTAGAAGTATAAGATTTGATTTGCTTCATGTTTTTGAATGTCTTGGCTTTGTCAGTGATGAAGGATTGACAGTCTAAAGGACTGATTTTTGAAATTTTCTTTTCTCCAAAAACAGGAAGAATATGTAGGCGATAGAGGTCGGCAGTTTTGACTGCAGTAGTTGCTTCAACAGTATCTTTGTAAGCTTCATACCACCTTTGATAAAGCTCTTGGTAAGTGTAGGTTGTTTGAGCAGTAATATGGACAAAAGTTCCACTATTCAACTGATGATTAACAGCAGTTTCATGAGCTTTGGCAGCTTTGCGCGTCTTGAATCCTCGTTTAGTATAATATTTTTTCTTACCGTAGTTGTTTAGACCAAGGTAAACTTTAACAAAATAGGTGACTCCTTTTGTAGATTGGTACTTGTGTACAGACATAACAGTTCTCCGTTTCTAAGTTTTCGGAGCTTATGTAATTGAGAAACTGTTCGTTTATTTTTTGTGTCGGTCTTCTTGTCTAATTCGGTATTCTTCAGTCTGAATCCAGGTTTGCCAAATTTCTGACTCTCGTTTTAAACTATTCATGTGTTTAGTGAAAGTTTTCATGAATTCTTCCTCATGATTGATCAAGTAGCGCGCTAAAATGCGCCTAAAATCGTCTGAGAAGCCTTCATTTAAGGGCATAGACAAATGAATCTCTCCTAGTTCGATTCCTTTCTTAAGCTTCTCCATATCGCTTTTAAAAGGTGTTACAGAAGTAATTTCAGATGTCTTGAAACTATCAGTGACGATTTTTAAATTTGACGGAGCGTACTTTTCTTCGTCAATTCCAAGGATGTATGCCACTGAGACACCAAAATAATCCGCTAACTTTTGAGCATTCTCTTTTTTAGGTTTTCGTATTCCTTGGTTATAGCTAGATAGTGTTGGGTAGGATATATCTAGCGCTTCACTGATACTTTTTATTTTTTTGCCACTTTCTTCTATAAGTTTAGCTATATTATTAGTCATAGATTCCTCCTAATTGATATTCTACCACATTTAATACAAAAAGTATAATACCACTTGATAAGAATACAAAAAGTATTTATAATTTAAAATGTATAATAAAATATACAAATTTCGGAGTTTATTTAATTGAGAAATGGAAACGAGGTAATAATATGTCTGAAGAAGCGACTTTAGTTGTTCAACTTCCCAAAGTTTTGGAAAAACAGTTAAGGGCACATTATGATAAAATGGTCTTTACAGCTATTGAAAGAGCGCTAGAAGATAAAGAACTATACAAACCTATGGTTCGGATGGCAGCTCTTTCTAGGTGGCTTGATGTATCAACGACAACCCTTCAAAAATGGACACGAGAAGGAATGCCTACAATGGTCATTGATGGGGTGACTCTGTACGATAAACGAGCTGTCACTAGATGGCTAAAGCAATATGAAAGATAGGAGGTACACGTATGAGTGAAGTACAATGGATTAAGATTACTACAGATATCTTTGATGATGAAAAAATACAGTTGATTGAGTCAATGCCCGAAGGAGATACTTTAATTGTCATCTGGTTTAAACTACTCGTTTTAGCAGGTAAACAGAATTACAGTGGAGTCTTAGCTCTAGGAGATAAGGTCTTTTATACAGAAGAGATGTTAACTACAGTCTTTAGGAGAAAGTCAACGACTGTGAAGCTGGCTCTGAAAACATTTGAACAATTTGGAATGATTGCTTTTGTGGATGGAGCAGTCACAATTCCTAAATGGGAGAAACATCAGAATATTGATGGTCTAGAAAAAATTCGTAAACAAACAAGAGAAAGAGTGGCTCGTCATCGTCAAAAGCAAAAAGCTCTAGTAAGTGGGCAAGATAGTTTATCAATAGAATGTAATGTTACAGAAATGTTACCTGTAACGGAAAGTAACGGTCAAGTAACGCAACAGATTAAGAACAAGAATCAGAAAGAGAATAAGAATATACTAGATAATAGTTCTAGAGAGACAGAAGATCAGTCAACAACTTATCTCAAACCAGAGTATTATTCCCTTTTGCAAGTGATTGCGGATAGATATAACGATCGTTTTATTTACCCCTATAATTACACCCTAACGCATAAGCAAAAAATGGCGATTGGACAGTTTTTAAGCGAAGGCTATATGACTTCTGATGAAGTCTTGGGAATGATAGATCGTATTCCTAATGATGTAGAGTCACCATTAGCCTATTTAATGAGCTCTATGGAGCGCCTAAAAGATGAGCGATTATTGGAATCTAAGGTAATTGCTCATGAAAATGCTAGAAAGTTTTACCAAAAGGGATAAGGAGAGTAGAATGACAATATATTATCAATTGGAGAATATGCTAGTCGCTGGTTTTAAATCAGAAGAAGAGTTACAACGGTATCAAGGGTTAAAAGCAGAGTATGAGGAAGAAACCCTGGATTATAGTTTCTCAATTAGAGAAATTGTCAATCAATTAGAAATTATTATCCAGAGTAGAGAAAATGACTTCCCAAATTTAGAAGAAGGGCTGTTGCAAGGTTATCAGGAACTTGTAGAATATTTGAGGGAATACGATGTGTCTCAGGCAGAAAAATACACAAGGAGAATTTATTGTGGTTGAGCGTTATCGAACAGTTCTGAAAAAATTCTATATCACAAAATCGCAGAATCAAACGCTAAACTACCTTATCAGTTATACAGGTTTAAGGAATTTTTCTAACTATGCTAGGAAAATGTTATTTAAGAAATTCCCTATTGTTTTGGTATTTGATGAGACTTCATTTGAAGACTTGATATTTTCTTTGAGGCGAATTAAAAATAATATCAATCAGTTAGCAAGGATAGCAGAGAAATCTCAGGATCTTCAAGCATTACGAGCTATGACTTACAGTGTTCAAATGATTGAAAAATATGAAAAATCGTTCCTTAAATACCATAAAACGAAAAAGGCGAGGTTACTATCAAAAGTGGATGAATGAAAAATAGAATTAAAAATATCGTGAAGCAAGTCTTTTTGACTGAGGATGAGAATAAAAGATTGTTAGCACTAATGGCTAATGAAAAAGAGTCAAACTTTTCCGCTTTTGCCAGAAAGAAATTATTTAACCAAGAGATTGAATCATGGACGATTAATTTTCCAGAGTATGAGCAACTGACAGAGCGATTCATTCAGATTGGCAGATCAATTAATAGGATTGCTAAGTTTTCAACTCAGGTTGGAAATATTTCACAACAGAATTTTATAGAACTTGGTCAGTTGATAACTCAATTATTGGATGAATTGGAAAAGGGACTCTCAGTTAACCTAAAAGAGAAGTCTACTAAACATTAAATAAGTAAATGAAATCGCAGGAATTTATCTGCGGTTTTCTTATGTCCTTCTAAAAAATGATTGTCTGACAATGTCAGCCACCGTGTCTGGCACGGGGAATTTAGAATTGATACTAAAACATAATTTTAGGTCTTTGCGAGCTCAGATAGTGTATACACACTATCGCAAAAAATCCACTACCAAAAGTGAGCAGACGGCTCCTTTAGGTGATGGATTTTAACACTTGGGGCAAAGCCCCAAACCCCTTGAGGAAACGTGTAAGAAGAAGGGAAAAATGGTATAATAGAAATATTAAAGACTGTGAGGATTTGAAGATGTCAGAACAAGCACAAAGGCAAGAGTTGCACCGCAAAATCTGGGCAATCGCAGATGATGTCCGTGGTGCGGTAGATGGTTGGGATTTCAAACAATATATTTTGGGAATCCTTTTTTACCGTTTTATCAGTGAAAATTTCAAGACTTATATCGAGGGTGGTGAGGACTTCAACTATGAGGAGATTCCGGATGAAGTAATCACACCTGAGGTTAAGGATGATGCGATTAAGACAAAGGGGTACTTTATTATGCCTGCGCAGCTTTTTTCCAATGTTGTGAAAACAGCTCGTAGTAATGACAACTTAAATACGGAACTCAAGGACATTTTTGATGCCATTGAGGCGAGTGCTACGGGTTATGCCAGTGAAAATGATATTAAAGGTCTTTTTGACGACGTGGACACCAGAAGTAATAAGCTGGGAAGTACCGTCCCAGAGCGTAATGAACGCCTAGCCCTTATTCTAGAAGGTATTGCTAGTCTTGACTTTGGGAATTTTGAGGACAACCATATTGACCTTTTTGGGGACGCTTATGAGTACTTGATTTCAAACTATGCTTCCAATGCAGGGAAGTCAGGTGGCGAGTTTTTTACACCACAGAGTGTGTCACGTCTGTTAGCTCGTATCGTCATGCTGGGTAAGGATGAGAAAAATAAAATCAACAAGATTTATGACCCTGCCTGTGGTTCAGGTTCCCTCCTCCTTCAAGCCAAAAAACAATTTACAGAGCATATCATTGAGGATGGTTTTTACGGTCAGGAGATTAACATGACCACCTATAACTTGGCTCGGATGAACATGTTCCTCCATAATATCAACTATGACAAGTTTAGTATCGAGCGTGGTAATACGCTGCTGGATCCTAAGCATGGTAATGATAAGCCCTTTGATGCTATTGTGTCCAACCCGCCTTATTCTATTAAGTGGATTGGTAGCGATGACCCGACGCTGATTAATGATGACCGTTTTGCACCAGCGGGAATTCTGGCACCCAAGTCTAAGGCAGACTTTGCCTTTATCATGCATAGCCTTTCTTATTTGTCTAATAAAGGCAGAGCGGCTATTGTGACCTTCCCTGGGATTTTTTATCGTGGTGGAGCGGAGCAAAAGATTCGTCAGTATCTGGTAGACGGAAACTTTGTTGAGGCTGTTATTCAGTTGCCTGATAATCTCTTTTTCGGGACATCTATTGCAACATGTATCCTTATCCTTGCTAAAAATAAGGCAACAACAGATGTTCTCTTTATTGATGCTAGTCATCAGTTCAAAAAAGAAACCAATAACAATGTCTTGGAAGAGAAGCATATCGAGAAAATCTTGGCAAGTGTTGAGCATAAGAAGAATGAAGACCATTTCGCACAGCTTATTTCCCAAGAAAAAATTGCGGAAGCTGACTACAATCTCTCTGTATCTACCTACGTGGAAAAAGAGGATACGCGTGAGAAAATTGATATTGATGTTCTTAATAAAGAAATTGCGGAGACCGTGAAAAATATTGACCGCTTACGAGCAGAGATTGATAAGATTGTCGAGGAGTTGAGCTGATATGACCTACATTGATGAAATGATAAAAGAGCTTTGTCCTGACGGAGTAGAGTGGAAAGAGTTGGGAAAGGTCTGTGTTGTAAAAACAGGGCAGTCGGTTAATAAAACATTTATACAGAATAATTCTGGAGATTACCCAGTTATCAATAGTGGGAAAGAACCTTTGGGATATGTAGATGTTTTCAATACGGAAGATGATCCAATAGGAATTACTTCTAGGGGAGCAGGAGTTGGCTATGTTTCGTGGAATGAAGGAAAATATTTTAGAGGGAATCTCAATTATTCTGCAACTGTTAAAGACTCGGAGAAGCTGTTACCACGCTATTTGTATTATTTTTTGAAAAATAATTCTAAAAAAATTGAGGAATTATGTACTTTTGATGGTATACCAGCTCTGAACAAGTCTAAGCTAGAAAACCTTAATATTGCTATTCCCCATGAAGATATTCAAAAAGAAATCGTCAAAATACTTGACAAATTCACTGATTATGTTACAGAATTGACCGCAGAATTGACCGCAGAATTGACCTTCCGACAGAAGCAATATTCTTATTTTAGAGATAAACTCCTAAGTTTTGATGATGAAAGTATGGGGGGGGCGAACAATAAGGTTTACACTGTCCAGTGGAAAACGCTAGGGGAGGTGGCAAGGTTGAAAAATGGTCGGGATTGGAAAAGTTTGCCGTCTGGAGAAGTGCCAGTTTATGGTAGTGGTGGTGAGATGGGAGAATTTGTCTCTGATTATGCGTATGACAAACCGACTGTTTTGATTCCTAGAAAAGGCTCAATATCTAATCTGTTCTATCTTGATAAACCTTTTTGGAATGTCGATACAATCTATTACACCGAGATTGATGACAGTCAGATGATGCCGAGATATTTTTACCATTATTTGACAACTGTTGATTTAGAGAGGTTATCGACTAATCCAACTAGACCGAGTTTGACACAGGCTATTCTGGACAAAATAGAAATCCCCCTCCCTTCTCTGGCTATCCAATCCCGCATCGTCCAAGTGCTCGACAATTTCGATACAGTTTGTAATGACCTCAATATCGGTTTACCCAAAGAGATTGAGCTTCGTCAAAAACAGTACGAATTTTTTAGAGATAAGCTCTTGACCTTCACCGCCGAAGGCGTGTATACTGACAGTACAGTACAGTACAGTACAGTACAGACAAGACCTAATTAGGCTCTTGCAGTGGGTGTTTGGACCAATACGTGTATCGTTGGGTGCTATTTGTGATTTCACGCGAGGCAATGGTCTGCAGAAGAAAGATTTTATTGATGAGGGGTATCCTGTTATTCATTATGGACAGATTTACACCAGATACGGGTTTTCAACTAAAGATACCATTTCTTTTACCAGTCAGACAGTCTTTGATAAACTGAAAAAAGCCAAGCCTAATGACATAGTGATGGCGACAACATCAGAAAATGTTGAGGATGTTGGTAAGGCGGTTGTTTGGGAAGGCACGGAGGAGATTGGTGTGTCAGGTGATGCCTATATCGTTCAGACATCGCAAAATGCCAGATACCTGAATTACTTCTTTAAATCCGTCCCCTTCCAAAGTCAGAAAGAAAAAAAGGTCACTGGAACAAAAGTTATCCGTATCAATGCTAAGGATATGGAGAATTTTCTGATTCCACTTCCTGATTTAGAACAACAACAGCAAATCGTTAACATACTAGACAAATTCGATACCTTAACATCTGATCTTATCCAAGGTCTTCCGAAGGAGATTGAATTGAGACGAAAACAGTATGAGTATTTTAGGGATAAGTTGTTGCAATTTTAAACAAAGAGGTGATGCCTTATGGGAAAAAGTTTAAGAGAGATTGCTCAGGAGCTGAAGGAGTCAGAAAAGAAAGTTCATCTGATTTATGCCTTCAATGGAACCGGGAAAACAAGATTATCTAAGGAATTTACCAAACTTGTTACACCTGATGAAGATGAGCTAACAAGGCAAAAAATTCTCTATTATAATGCTTTTACAGAAGACTTGTTTTATTGGGATAATGAGATAATTGCCTTGAAAATTTGGAACAACTATTTTATGGATTGGATTCTAATAGATCAAGGACAAGATGGAAATATTATTAAGAATTTTCAACAATACACAAATGATAAGTTGATGCCTAACTTTAACTCCTCAGATAGAAGTGTTACCTTTTCTATTGAGCGTGGTAATGAGGAGATTATAGAATCCATTAAGTTATCCAAAGGAGAAGAAAGCAATTTTATTTGGTCTATATTTTACACGCTATTAGAACTAGTGATTAGTGAACTGAAAATTCCAGAATTAGATGAAAGAAGCACATCCGATTTTAATCAGTTGGAGTATGTATTTATTGATGATCCCGTTTCATCTCTTGATGATAATCATCTGATAGAAGTTGCTTCTAATTTAGCTTCTTTAATAAAGGAGAGCAACAAAGAAAAATTAGGATTGCAATTTATAATCACGACTCATAACCCATTATTCTATAATGTCTTACACAATGAATTTGGAAATGCTAATAAGTTTAGACTAGAAAAATTGGAAGATGGTACCTATGAACTGCACGCACAAAGAAATGATTCACCATTTTCTTATCACATATTTTTGAGAAATGAACTGAGAACAGCAATAAATGAAAACAGAATTCAAAAATATCATTTTAATTTTTTGAGAAATCTTTTTGAAAAAACTGCGACGTTTTTAGGGTACATGGATTGGAAAGATTTGTTACCGCGTGAAGCAGACGATGAAACAAAATTGAGCTATGCAAAAAGAATCTTAGATATTTCAAGTCACTCGCAGTATTCGGGAGAAGAAGTTTCTAGTCTCAATCCTAGAGAGAAACAGATGCTAATTTATCTGTTTGAAAGTTTTGAAAATACCTACCAATTCAATAAGGAGCACCTATGACAAGTACCTTTCAAACCACACCCATTATCGAAACCAACAATTTCATCGTTTTAGACAAATATACTAAAATTACCCAGCCCAGCACCTATCAGACGGAAGCAGACTTGGAGCGAGAGCTGGTTAGTGATTTGCGACAGCAGGGATACGAGTACCTCAACAATCTGACGACCCCAGAAGCTCTCTTAGATAACCTAAAGACCCAGATGGAAGCCCTTAACGGCGTTGTTTTTTCTGAGGCAGAATGGCTACGTTTTTTAGAGGAGTACCTCAATAAGCCTAGTGATGGTTTGATTGACCGCACCCGAAAGCTCCACGATAACCACATCTACGACTTTATCTTTGACGATGGGCATATCCAAAATATTTATCTCTGGGATAAGAAAAATATCAGTCGAAATAAGCTTCAGGTTATTAACCAAATGTCTCAAGTTGGGACTTCAAGTAATCGTTATGATGTGACCATTTTGGTCAATGGGCTACCCTTAGTACAAATTGAGCTTAAAAAGCGTGGGGTGGCTATTCGTGAGGCTTTTAATCAGGTTCACCGTTACAGCAAGGAGAGTTTTAATGAAGAAAATTCACTCTTCAAGTATCTCCAGATTTTTGTCATTTCAAATGGGACGGATACTCGCTATTTTGCCAATACCACTAAGCGGGAGAAAAATTCTTTTGACTTTACCATGAATTGGGCACTAAAAAATAATGAACCAATCAAGGATTTGAAGGATTTTACAGCGACCTTTTTCAGTCAGCAGACACTTTTAAACGTTCTCATCAATTATTCTGTTTTTGATACCAGTGATACCCTCCTTATCATGCGTCCCTATCAGATTGCGGCGACGGAGCGGATTATTTGGAAGATTCGCTCGGCCATTGACAGCAAACTCAAGAGTGGTCCTGAGACTGGCGGTTATATCTGGCATACGACGGGGTCTGGTAAGACCTTGACCAGTTTTAAGGCGGCGAGACTGGCGACTGAGATGGATAAAGTGGACAAGGTTTTCTTTGTGGTTGATAGGAAAGACTTGGACTACCAGACTATGAAAGAATACCAGCGTTTTTCACCTGACTCAGTTAATGGGTCAAATAGCACAGCTGGACTTAAACGCAATATAGAAAAAGATGACAATAAGATTGTGGTTACGACAATTCAAAAGCTCAATAACTTTATGTCTAGTGAAGCAGAGCATGAGATTTACAACAAGCAAGTGGTTTTTATCTTTGACGAATGCCACCGTTCACAGTTTGGCGAGGCTCAAAAGCGCTTAAAACAAAAGTTTAAGAAGTATTGTCAGTTTGGTTTTACGGGGACGCCGATTAAAGTTGAAAATGCTTTAGGCAGTGAGACGACGGCTTCTGTATTTGGTCGGGAACTTCATGCATACGTCATTACCGATGCTATCCGCGACCAAAAGGTGTTGAAATTTAAGGTGGATTACAATGATGTTCGTCCACAGTTTAAGTCGTTGGAAACTGAGCAAGATTTAGGGAAATTATCTGCTGCTGAAAATAAAAAAGCCCTACTTCATCCAACACGGATTACAGAGATTTCGGCTTATATTTTAGAACATTTTAATCAAAAGACACATAGACAAAACGGTAAAGGATTTAACGCTATGTTTGCCGTGTCAAGTGTCGAGGCGGCCAAGGCTTACTACCAAGAGTTGCAAGACCAACAAGCTGGAAAAGATAAACCATTGAAGATTGCAACCATCTTCTCTTATGCAGCAAATGAGGAGCAGGCTGCGATTGGGGAGATTGATGACGAGACATTCAGCCCTGCTGACTTGGCAGATATTAGTAGTAAGGAATTTTTGAGTGGAGCGATTTCCGATTATAATCGCCTTTTTCAGACTAATTTTAGTATCAATGGCAATGAGTTTCAAAACTATTACCGTGATTTAGCTAAGCGAGTTAAGTCTGGCGAGGTGGATTTGCTTATTGTCGTCGGTATGTTTTTGACTGGCTTTGATGCTCCGACCTTGAATACACTTTTTGTGGATAAAAACTTACGCTATCATGGGTTGATTCAGGCTTTTTCTCGAACGAATCGGATTTACAATGCGACTAAGACATTTGGAAATATTGTAACTTTTCGTGATTTGGAAAAGGCAACGACAGATGCTATTAAGTTGTTTGGGAAGACGGAAACGGCTGATATTCTGTTAGAGCGCTCTTACGAGGACTACATGAATGGCTACATTGAGGCTGGTCAAGAGCAAAAAGGATATTTGGAAGTCGTAAAAGAATTGCAGGAGAGATTTCCAAATCCAACGACTATTATCAAAGAAAGTGATAAGAAAGAATTTGTGACCTTGTTTGGTCAGTTCTTGCGTTTGGATAATATCTTGCAGAACTATGATGATTTCATGAGTTTGCAGGCTTTGCAAGAGTTAGATGTTACAGATATAGAGGCTTTGGCAGATTTCAAAGGACGTTTTCATTTGGATGACGAAGCAGTTGCAGTACTCTCTCAACTGGACATCCCAAGTGTTCGTGAGATTCAAGATTATCGCTCCGCTTACAATGATATCAAGTCTTGGTATGACAATGAGCGGCGTAATCAGCAGAATAACGATTCCGAAATCGACTGGGATGCGGTTGTCTTTGAAGTGGAGTTGTTGAAATCACAGGAAATCAATCTGGACTATATTCTGGAATTGATTTTTGAAACCAACCAAAAGGTATCTGATAAGGATCAACTCATTGAAGAAATTACTCGGACTATCCGTGCTAGTCTGGGTCAGAGAGCTAAAGAAAGCTTAATTGTGGATTTTATCAATGCCAGCGACTTGGACAGTTTTTCCGAGAAGTCAGATATTTTAGAACAATTTTATACATTTGCCCGTCAAAAACAAAAAGAAGCAGTAGCTAATTTGATTGAGACAGAGGGGCTGAATGCTGAGAGTGCAAGCCGATATATTCAGATGTCGCTCAAACGAGAGTACGCTAGTGAAAATGGGAATGCTCTCAATGAAGCACTTCCTAAGATGAGTCCCCTCAATCCCCAATATCGTACTAAAAAGCAGACGGTATTTGAAAAAATTGTGGATTTGGTAGAGGTATTTAAGGGGATTGGTGGAGAAATTTAACCATTATTATTTCTTCTAGACATAAGAAGAGAAAACTTTACAGTTGACATTTTAAAAAATATCAAAGGCATTATATCAGTGGTATAAAAAGCTGACTTATCATTTATTTGGAGACGACAGTTGTTCCAAAAATGTGCTGTTTGATATTGAGAAGGAGGCTTAAACTTGGAAAACAAAAGGGATTTAATTCAAACCCTATCCCACTACCAATTCTCTCCAGAAAGCCAACATTTAGACAGGAAATCCGCCCGAAAGAAACCGTCTGAACTGCTTAAACACCTGATTGCCTTTGCTAAAGCAGATGGTGGTCAGCTGGTCATCGGTATTGAGGACGACAAGCAGAGCAACCTCATCACTGGTTTCAGGGATGGCAAGGCCTATTCCATTGATGACTTTAAAAAGATTGACCGTGAAATGCGTGAGACACCTCTGGATTTGTCATTTGAAGAAATTCCTGTGGTTAATCACAAGGGTGAAGCAGATGTGATTTTGGACATCTCAGTTGAATTGTCCTCAAATCGCGTGATTGCTGCGCCTAATGATGAGGTTTACCTGCGTCAGGGTGATGAGACCGTTAAGCTCAGTTATGAACAACGAACTCAACTCAGCTATGATAAGGGACAGCGTTTCTTTGAGGATGAAGTTGTGGCTGACGCAACCTTAGGAGACATTGATGATAGTCTGGTACAGGATTTCAAGAATCGATTTGATATTTCAGACCGCTCTACGGAAGAAATTCTCAAAGCTCGGCGTTTTCTGGTCAATGGTAAATTGACCAAGGCTGCTATCTTGCTTTTTGGTAAATACCCATCAGCTTTCTTCCCTCAAGCTCGTGTTCGCTTCCAACGGTTTGATGGCACGGACATGGGGACAGGTAGTAGCTTTAATGTCATTAAGGAAGTGACCTTTGATGATGCTCTACCAACCCTGATTATCAAGGCTCGTGATTTTATTCGTACCCAGCTGCGTGAGTTCCAATATCTGGATGACAATGGGCAATTTCAAATTTTGCCTGAATATCCAGAATTTGCCTGGTTTGAAGGCCTTGTCAATGCTGTTACTCACCGTGATTACTCTGTCTATGGCGACCATATTCGTGTGCTCATGTTTGATGATCGACTGGAGATTCATAGCCCAGGTAAACTGCCAAATATCGTCACCGTTGACAATATCAAGCATGAACGTTTTTCAAGAAATCCTCGGATTGCCAGAACCCTGACGGAGTTTGGAGGGGTCCGTGAGATGAATGAAGGTGTTAAACGGATTTACTCAGAGATGGAATCAGCCTTTCTTCATGAGCCAAAATACTATGAACCTGGGAACAAGGTTGTTCTGACGCTTGAAAATAATATTGTCAGTCGACACCTACGAACTCGAGATAGTTTAGAGAAACAGTTTACTGATTTTGGCGACCTCAATGCCGATGAGCAATTGTTGATCCATTACATGTACAATTCAGGAGAGAAGATGACAACTGCAAAAGCCATTGAACTGACAGGAAGAAGTCGTAAGTTTATTGTAAAAACGATGAAAAAATTACAAGAATTGGGTATGGTTGACTGGTATGGAGCCAATAAAAATGACAGAAATCAATACTATACTTTAACGAAAAATTATCCTATCCTCTAAGAGATAGGATACAGTAGGATACAGAGGCTTTGTGATGGAAAAATTCAAACAAGAAATTAAGAATATTGGTTCAAATAAGTTAGCCTATTCAATAGACCTTAATAATCAAAAAATTACCAAATCAGAGATTGTAAAAAGCTGGGGCAAAGCGTATTCTGAGAAAGTTGCTAACGGTTCTTTAGGTAATGGATTGCGCCCTCCTCAATATGGTGCACTTTCTGCTATACGTTCTCATTGGGTTGTCTCTAATGAACCGGCTACAATAGTTTTACCGACAGGAACAGGAAAATCTGAAACAATTTTTTCGACAATAGTCTCAGAGCGTATTGCTACAACTTTGATTGTTGTTCCAAGTAATTTACTTAGAGAACAACTTTTTGATCAGGTTAAACATCTGGGAATTCTTCCAGAAATTTCTGTTGTATCTGAAGAGGCAATTTTTCCTACATGCTTGCTATATAAATCAACATTGAAAGATAGTGAAAAGGATATTTTATTTAATGAAATTGATAATATAAATATCATTATAACTACACCAGCGCTGATTAAAGCGTTACCGAATGATCTGTTTGAAAAAATCTATTCGAACGTTGAATTAGTTGTATTTGATGAAGCTCACCATCTTGCTGCAAATGATTGGAGAAAAGTAAGAGATAAGTTCTCAGGTAAAAAGATTTTACAATTTACAGCGACCCCATTTCGAAATGATGGTAAGAAAATTGATGGAAAAATAATTTTTAAATATAGTTTATCTCTTGCTCTGCAAAACAATTATTTTAAACCAATTGATTTTCATCCTATCCATGAGTATAATATTACAAAATCGGATGAAAAAATCGCAGATGTTGCAGTTAAACTTTTGCAAAGTGATTTGGATAAGGGATTAAATCACATTCTTTTGGCGAGAGCTAACTCTAAAAAAAGAGCTGATGAGTTATTCGATAAAATATATTCGAATTACAAAATATATAATCCAGTGATTATACATTCTGATAGAAAAAAGTCGCAAAACAGAGATTCGTTAGATCTACTAAAATCAGGAAAATCACAAATTGTTGTATGCGTGGACATGTTTGGTGAAGGTATTGATATTCCTTCACTTAAAGTTGCTGCAATTCACGACAAATATAAGTCATTACCAATTACTTTACAGTTTATGGGAAGGTTTGCAAGGTCTGGTAAAGAAAGGTTAGGCAGTGCTAAACTGATTACTAATATAGCATCAGAAGACTTAAAAGAAGATATCGATGAATTGTATAGACGTGATGCGGATTGGACTAAACTGCTTCAAATTAAGTCAGATAGAGCAATAGAAAAAGAAGTTCAGATAGAAGAATTTATTTCCCAATTTGAAAAAACAAGAGCAAGTAATATTGACTTATCTCAAATAAAGATGAAAATTAGTTCTCGAATATATAAAACGGATATGAAAGAGGTAAATATCAACGCCTGGAAAAATGTTCTGAGTGCAGAACATACTACTCACTTGATAAATGAAGAGAAGGGAATTTTAATATTTATTGAAGAAATAGAGAATACAGTTAACTGGTCTTATCAAAAAGATCTTGTCGAATATTTATATAATTTTTTTGTAATCTTTTTTGATGAGTATAGAGGTTTGATTCATATTAATGAGTCAGATAGTAGAAAAGGAAATGATTTGGTAGAGCAAATTTTTCCTAATTCTATGCAAATCAAGGGAGATGAGATTTACAGAGTGCTTGACGGTATTAATCGACTAATGATTGGAACACTCGGTTTAAAACAAATACCTGGAGGAAATGTCAGTTTTCGGATGTTTGCTGGGGTTGATGTAAGAAAGGGAATAAGTGAAGCAACTTCATTGGGTTCAATCAAATCAAATCTTTTTGGACATGGATACAGAGATGGAAATAAAATAAGTGTAGGTTGTTCTTATAAAGGAAAAGTTTGGATGAGATGGGTTGAAAGTCTTAATTTTTGGGTAGATTGGTGCCAAAAAATTGGGGCAAAAATTTTAGATACTAATATTGATACAAGTATGATATTAGAAAACTCACTTACTTCAGAAGTTGTTACAGAATTTCCGGATGGGGTTCCTTATAAAATAACACCTGACAGTATAATTGAAACTAGTAATTCAACTGCAAGGGCATTCTATATTGAAAAAGAAGATAAGCTGTATCATTTTTTTGAATCAGACTTTAGGAACCCTCGTCTTGAAAAAGGCTTATTGATTTTTGAACTTTGGATTAGTGAAAGAAAATTTATTTTCCAACAACACATAGATAAAAAGGGGTTTGGTTTTTTGCAAATTTCTGGAGATGACTTATTTATAAAGAGATCAAATAATAAGATTTTATTTTCACAATATTTAAAAGATCATAGTCCAACTATTTCTTTCATACAGAAGGATGGGGTTCGGGTAATGTTAGAGGGTAATCTACAAATTGTAGATAAACCGAGGAGTAAGGCATCGTTGTCAAATGAGATGCTTGTTCCGATAGAATTGAAAAAATATGGAACAAATATACGAAAAGAGTCCCAAGGTATTGCTAAGAATAAAACATCCATTCAATATGTAACTATAAATAAGTTGATAGATACTAATGAATTGATAATTTTTGATGATGATGGTTCTGGAGAAATTGCAGACATTGTTACAATAAGTACTAATGAAGTAGAACGTACAATACTTATAAATCTTTATCATTGTAAATATTCACATGGTGATGAACCAGGTGCTCGTGTATCAGATTTATACGAAGTGTGTGGTCAAGCAGAGAAATCAATTATTTGGAAAGATAATTTATTAGATTTCCTTGATAGAATGATAAAAAGAGAGTCAATACGGATTTCTAAAAGACAGAGTTCTCGGTTTGAAAAAGGAAATATTAATGATTGTCGGACAATCAAATCTATGATAAAAGATGGCTTTAGTACTGATATGAGAATAACCATTGTACAGCCAGGTGTGTCGATTTCGAAACTAAGTACTGAGATGAAGCAATTGTTATTATCAACTGAGTATTATTTAAGTGAGACATATAATATTCCTCTTAACTGTTATTTCAGTGAATGAGAAATAGTTTTAAAATTCGAATACTCTATGCTTTTTATGAGTATGAATCTTGAGTGATATAAGTCACTAGCAAGTTAATATAAAAAAAGTTAATTATACAATGATTTTCCTGTTCATTTCCTCAATTACATAAGCTCCGAAAACGAATTTTTGGTAATCTAATGGTAATCCATTGTTTGTAGGATTAGGTTATAAGTGCTTATTTTTAATGAAACTGACTTTTGAAAGCTTGATTTAATAAGCTTTTATTGAGGTTTTACTTTTGCTACCCAAAACCAGGTCTTAAGAAAGCTCGTAAAGCTAGTCAGTTCTCAAAACGTTAATATACTGTTATATCAACGTTTCAAAGCACTTCATGGATTTTCCATGGAGTGTTTTTCTGTATTTCAGATAAAAGTTGCCTATTTTCAATCGGACTGATATAGGAGTGGATATAAGTATTAAAAAATATGGAAAACGTAAAATAATATAGGAGATTATCACTGGTTATATTATAATATATTTGGATATATATGAGAGTTGGATTTTAAAAAAGGAAAGAGAAGAGATGAAAAAACTAGTATCAGTTTTATTTCTTTTTTTGTCTGTTTTGACGATTGGCTTGGGGATTACTTCCAACGCTTTGGCAGCAGAACTGACAGAAGCGAAGTTTACCACCAAGATCGTTGATGGTAATGGGCAAATTTATACAAATAGCCCTTTAACCCTCAGAAACGATTCAAATTATACCTTAAATATAGGGTTTGATTTGTCGTCTTATAATGGCAAACTTGTAGATGGAGATTATCTTACCTATCATTTAATAACAGCGCCTTTGAAGATTAAGACGAAGGACATGGTAGCGACAGATGAGGTTACTGGCGTGCCGATTGCGGACGTTTCAGTTGTTTCCAATGGAGCCAATAACGGTGGAACGATTACGGTTAAGTTGAAAAATTTGGAAGAGTACCGAGCAAAACTGAACTCAGACACTGTACGAGATGTATCGGATAGTTTCAACGTTGACTTTAGGATAACGGAGGTTGTTACCAACCTCACTATTCCCTTGCCAGGCTACAGTAGTGGCTCAAAGACTATGACCATTAGTGTTCCTGAAAAGTCAAATGGTGGGACCTATACAGGTGCGGGAGAGAATTTCACCAAAGCAGGTGGTTTGATTACAAGAGAAAATTGGATTTCTGCAAAACTGGGACGTTCTGGTCAGTACATGCATAAAGACTTTAATGTTCGTATCAATCTTGGACAAAAAGATTTGTCAAATTTTGTTTTGACGGACGTGATTAGCTTGGAAGGATTTCAATTTATTCCAGAAACATTCCGCCTGATTAAGGCGAGATTGCGTACGGACACTAGAGGATACTACAATGATGGTACTGAGCAGGTTATTACAGGTAGTGAGCTGGAGAAATACCTTACATTCAATGAGGATTATACTCAATTTGAGTTGAACCTAGGAAATATCGGTACTGACCAATACATGATTGACTACTCGACAATTGCAAAAAAACGTGGCAGGTACAACAATTGTCAACCAGGTTTATGCTACAGAAGATGGAGAGCGCTTAGTGACTGTTGATGGTCGTACAGCGACTTTTGATGAGGTGAAACGTACACCAGAGTACACATCTGGTGCGACTATTTCGATTAAACCTGTTTATTCGATTATTATTTATAAGCAAGATAGTGTAATGAAAAAAGGTTTGGATGGTGTTACCTTTGAAATCACCTCACCAACGGGAATCAGCACGACTTATACCACAGCAACCAACAGTCAAGGAGACCAAGGCTATATCAATACTGGTATCTTAGATGAAGGAACTTACCGAGTTCGTGAAATTTCCACTCTTGATGCATATCAACTGGATAGTCAAGTGAGAGAAGTTACTGTGGGGAAAGATGGATCTGTTATTTATTGGGGAAATACACCAAAAACAAAAATTCCTACAACCGCACCAAGCGAAGAGAAGCCCGAATTGACACTTTACAGCATTCAATTCCGTAAAGTTGGCGAGTCAGGTCAAGCTCTTGCCGGCGCAACCTTCGATCTCTACGATGGCGACGAAGTCATTATGACAGTAACTTCAGATGAGAATGGTCAAGTAACCTTCGCTGGTGTTGAGGCTAAAGATTACACAATCAAGGAAACTGCCGCACCAGAAGGATATCAATTGCTTGAGGAAAGCATCTCAGTTTCTAAAGCAGACTTTGCTGATGCGAAAGACTTAGTGTTAACTAAAGGAGATGTGGTCAATGTAAAAGTACCTGAAGCGCCGGAACCAACCACTCCAAGCACACCAAAAACATCTGAGCCAACACAAGAAACAAAACGCGTTTTACCATCAACAGGTGAACAAAATTCGATGGCTCTTATTGCCTTAGGATTACTCGGTTTAGCAAGTGTTGGATGAATGGTATTCCGTAAAAGAAATTAAAAAAGTAAGTAGTTTTTAGCTACTTATTTTTTGTAGCTATTTTTAGGATGAATTTTAAATTAAAATATGGAGATATCTATAGACAAAAAATGAAATTTGCTATATAATGTGTTTTATAAAACACAAAAGGTGATAAGATGTTTTCGAGTGAACGATTGAAACAGAGAAGAAAAGAAAAGGGCTATACTCAGCAAGCTGTTGCAGAGTATTTGGGACTAAATCGCGCTTCTTACACAAGCTGGGAATTGGGTAGAGCTAAGCCAAATCAAGCTAATTTAAAGAAGTTATCAGAGATATTGGAAGTTGATGTGACTTACTTTGAGTCTAGCTATACAATTGTGACCAATTATTTGCAGTTGGATGCGGAGAATCGTCTTAAAGCCGAACTTTACGTGGAGGAGTTGCTTGAGATGCAGGAGCAGCAGCGATCTGCGAAGATTATTCCTTTATTTGCAATATCTGTTTTGGAAAATATTCCTTTGTCAGCGGGTCACGGAGCGAGTTACTTTGACGACTACTCTCAAACAACTGTTTACGCTGAGCAAGAATATTACTATGACTTTGCCTGCTTTGTAGATGGTGAATCCATGCAACCCAGATTCAAAAATGGAGAAGTAGCTATGTTTAAGGAGAGTGGATTTGATTATGACGGAGCGATCTATGCCATTAGTTTAAATGGGTCAACCTACATCAAAAAAGTTTACCGTGAATCAGATTGCTATCGAATTGAGTCTATCAATCCAGAATATGCGGATATGTTTGCCTATGCAGATGATGATTTTCATATTGTGGGCAAGGTTGTCGGTCATTTCATGCCAGTTGAAAAATTATAATAGTGTTGGATAAGTTGAAGGAGATAAGAATAATGTTTATGAGAAGTTATTTACCATATCAAGTTTTTAGGAGTTTTTTAGATAAGAGTAGTAAAAAGTGGATGGAATTTTTTACATCAGAACCAGCACTTAGTATGACTACTGAGGGAGTGGAACAAGTGGAAGACATGCCTACCCAAATGAAATGGATGCTCATTCGACAGTTGTATTTAGGGCAATTGTTAGTTGATGTCGAAGTCCTGGATGAGGGTCAATATAAGAAATATACAGGCTATGTCCAAGATTTACACCAAAATGGAATCAGCTTCCAGACGGAAGATCACTATCTTTCTATCGAGATTACTTCTATTTCTTCTTTGGAACTTTCCCCGCTTGCTTGGGAGGGATAGTTCTACCTGACAGATAATAGACATACTTGGAACGATTTATTTGCTAATTATCACTACTTAGAGTATTATAGGTAAATCAAACGAAAGATGGAGAAAAAATGGTTAAAGCATTAGAACTTTACTTGGTAACAAACAATAACGGTCTTGAGGCTGTCGATTTTTATAAGGATGTCTTTGATGCGGAAGTCGTATCTTGTACTACTGTTGGACAAGCAATTCCAAACACACCTGAAGAAAAGCAAAATCTTGTTTTGAATGCACATTTGAATATTGACGGTATTCGTTTGCAGCTATCTGATAACGGTTCTGAACATGCCTATATTCAAGGGACAAATATGACTGCTTGTATTCAATTGGATAATGTAGAAGAGGCGAAAGCTATCTATGGCAAATTAGCAGAATCTGCTCAACGTATCGACTTGGAATTAGCTGAAACTCCATGGAGTCCTGCCTATGGAATTGTAGTTGATAAATTTGGGATGACATGGCAAATCAACACTGATATTGCTGGTTTTGTCTCTGAAAATGTAACATTCTAAGGAGCAAGCATGTTTACAAAAGAAACAGGCATCATGTTGTATGTAGATCGAGTGGCTGCTGAAAAGGAATTTTGGTCTAGTATTGGTTTTGTCATTTTCAATGAGTCTGAAATGATGGGTTATGAGACATTTGACATGAAACCTCATCGGGATAGTACGCTGACATTTACGGTATATGCCAATGAACTCATTCGTCAAGTATCGCCAGAAGTCATTGATATGAAGCCGAGCGTTTTGTTTGAAACGGATGATATTGAGGCTTTGAGAGTCAAGGTGGCGGCTGTAACGGATACTGCTAGCCCAGTCAATCAAGAACCATTCCCTAACTTTAACTTTGCTAACCCAAGCGGACACTACTTTGTGGTAAAAGGAGTTTAGCAGTAAAATGAACATTCTTCCATTTATGGGAGGGGGGTTATTTGTAGTGCTACATTTTTTCAAAATACCTATACAGAGAATTGTCAGTTAGAAGATTTTGGGCTATAATGAAATGTCTAATAATCAAGGAGAACATATGGAAACGAATATGCAAGCCAAGCCGACATATGGCTTAGTTACGGCGATTGCGATGATTGTGGGAATCGTGATTGGTTCAGGGATTTATTTTAAAGTAGATGATATTCTAAACTTTGCTGGAGGAAATGTTTGGTTAGGAATGCTAGTCATTGCGCTTGGTGCGGTGTCGATTGTATTTGGCAGTCTGTCTATATCAGAGTTGGCCTTGCGCTCAGCAGCTAGTGGAGGAATTTTTTCGTACTATGAACGCTACATTCACCCGGGGCTGGCAGCCTCCCTTGGCATGTTTACAGCCTATGTGTATCTACCGACAGTGATAGCGGTGGTTACTTGGGTGGGAGCTAATTATACCTTGGGGCAGGGAGCGAGTCTAGAAGCGCAAATTTTATTGGCCTTGTTCTACCTCTTTGTACTGACTGTGATTAATATCTTTGGTAGGGTAGTAGCGGGGTATTTCCAATCCTTGTCTACGATGGTGAAAATTATTCCCTTGGTATTAATCGCCTTGCTTGGCTTGTTTTGGGCTGGGAAGGGGCCAAGTTTGCCGGGCGATGTTGATTTGGTAGCACCTCGGAATGTTGGTTGGGGCTGGTTGTCAGGATTGGTGCCACTTTATTTTGCTTACGATGGCTGGACAGTAGTCGCGAGTATCGCTCCTGAAGTGAAATCTCCAAAGAAAAATTTACCACGTGCTCTGATTGCAGGGCCGTTGATTATCCTGGTGCTCTATCTCTTATTTTTCTACGGATTAAATCGGATTTTAGGTCCAGAATTTATCATGTCTACGGGAAATGCAGCTGTGGGCTATGCTGTCAGTTATTTGTTTGGCTCAGCCATTGGCCGTGCATTGATGGTTATTGTCATCATCTCTGTCTTGGGAGTTTCCAACGGGATGATGCTGGGGACAATGCGCTTACCACAAGCTTTTGCTAGTCGTGGTTGGATTCGTTCAGAAGGCTTTGCACGTATCCATCCGAAATACCAAATTTCAGTAGCGGCTAGTCTTTCTGTCGGCCTTGTCACCATGCTTTGGCTGGGGGTGCATTATCTGGTGATGAGATACAATTTGTTGCCGGGAAGTGATATCAGCGAAATTACCATTGTCTTTAATAATACTAGTTTCATCTTCTTGTACTCAACCGTTCTTGGTCTCTACCGTAAAGGAGAAGTGAAGCGGAAATTGACGGGACTTTTCTCGCCTGTCCTGGCGATTGTTGGCAGTCTGATTTTGCTAGTTGGTAGCCTTATGACCAATTTCGTCGCTGTGCTTTGCTTCATGTTGTTCTGTTTGGTATTTTGCTTGGTTGCATATGCTGTTTACTTAAAAAATCAATCTTAATCTAAAAGAGCTATGGCTCTTTTTTGTATCTTATTAAAAAATGGATGATTTTTCACAAAATACTTGACTGGTTAATCACTTTGAGGTAAACTGTTACTTAGTTAATATTTTGGAGGTCAATCATGGCAGAAAGATTAGATTTATCAAGTGCATATCGTAAGTTAAAAAGTCCAAACATCAAAACACGGAAACGTGCCTTGGCTGTTATTCATGCGCATAAGCGTCAAAAAGGAAAGGCAGCAAAATAGAAGCGGGAGAATCGCTTCTATTTTTTATGGTTAAATTGTTAGAAAATTTTGGATTTTCCTTGAAAAAGTCTATCAAATATGAGAAAATAGTGACACAAATTTTCAAGGAGTGATGAAATGAGAGAAGATATTCAGTTAAATGACCGTGCGCGAGCCTTATCAAAAGAACTAATCGAAGTGTTGGAAACAGTATTTGATCCGGAAATCGAGTTGGATATTTATAACTTGGGCTTGGTCTATGAGATCACAGTAGACAAAATGGAACACTGCAGATTGGTCATGACCTTCACGGATACAGGTTGTTCTTGTTCTGAAACCATGCCGGTTGAGTTAGTAGAGAAATTGACAAAGATTGACGGGATTCGTTCGGCTAATATTGAAGTGGTTTGGTCACCAGTTTGGAAAATGACACGTATCAGCCGTTTAGGAAGAATTACTTTGGGAGTTAGTCCAAGATAAAAAAAGAGATTGCTTCTGCAATCTCTTTTTTTATCTTATTTTCCGCTACGGTCCATATTCCAGAAGTCTGTAACGGCTCCTTTTGAGGCAGAAGATACGGTGTGGGCGTATTTTCCGAGTACTCCACGGCTGTAGAGTGGGGGTAGAGTAGTGGTTTCTTTACGACGAGCGATTTCCTCGTCAGATACATGCATAGTGATTTCTTTGGTATCTTGGTCAACGGTTACCAGATCGCCTGTGTGGAGGTAGGCAATCGGTCCGCCATCCTGTGCTTCAGGGGCAATGTGTCCTACAACCAAACCGTAAGTACCACCTGAGAAGCGTCCGTCTGTAAGAAGGGCAACCTTGTCACCTTGACCTTTACCGACAATCATAGATGACAGAGAAAGCATTTCTGGCATACCAGGTCCACCTTTTGGTCCGACAAAGCGAACAACGATCACATCTCCGTCAACAATCTCATCTGAGAGGACGGCTTCGATAGCGTCTTCTTCTGAGTCGAAGACTTTAGCTGGCCCAGTAATATTGCGGACTTTCACACCGGATACCTTGGCAACGGCTCCTTCTGGCGCCAAATTTCCTTTGAGGATGATGAGCGGTCCATCTGCACGTTTTGGATTTTCAAGTGGCATGATGACTTTTTGTCCCGGTGTCAAGTCTGCAAAGTCTTCTAAGTTTTCTGCAACTGTTTTACCTGTACATGTGATACGGTCTCCGTGCAAGAAGCCATTTTTCAGCAAGTATTTCATGACGGCAGGAACGCCACCGACTTCGTAAAGGTCTTGGAAGACGTATTGGCCAGATGGTTTCAAGTCAGCCAAGTGAGGCACGCGTTCTTGGAAGTCGTTAAAATCCTCAAGAGTCAGGTCTACATTGGCAGCGTGGGCAATAGCGAGGAGGTGGAGAGTGGCGTTGGTTGAACCACCGAGCGCCATGGTCACAGTGATGGCGTCTTCAAATGCTTCGCGGGTCAGGATGTCAGACGGTTTTAATCCTAATTCTAACATTTTTACAACGGCACGGCCAGCTTCTTCGATATCGGCTTTCTTTTCAGCTGATTCAGCTGGGTGAGAAGAGGAACCTGGAAGGCTCATCCCCAGTACTTCGATAGCAGTTGCCATGGTGTTTGCAGTGTACATACCGCCACAGCCACCAGGACCAGGACAGGCATTACACTCGATTTGGCGAACTTCTTCTTCGGTCAAATCTCCATTATTCCATTTGCCGATTCCTTCAAAGACAGAAACAAGGTCAATGTTTTTGCCGTTAAGATTTCCTGGAGCAATCGTTCCACCATAGGCGAAGATAGCAGGAATGTCCATGTTGGCGATGGCAATCATGGAACCGGGCATATTTTTATCACAGCCACCGATTGCAACGAAGGCATCAACGTTGTGACCACCCATGGCTGCTTCAATAGAGTCCGCGATGATGTCGCGTGATGTGAGCGAGAAGCGCATGCCTGGAGTCCCCATGGCAATCCCATCTGCTACAGTAATAGTGCCGTACTGAACTGGCCAAGCGCCGGCTGATTTGACACCTTCTTTGGTTAGTTTTCCAAAGTCGTGAAGGTGAATGTTACAAGGTGTATTTTCTGCCCAAGTTGAGATAACTCCGACAATTGGCTTTTCAAAGCTTTCATCTGTCATACCCGTTGCACGAAGCATAGCACGGTTTGGTGATTTGACCATGCTGTCGTAAATGCTGGAACGGTGGCGTAGTGATTTTAAGGTTTCTTTATCCGTCATAGTGATTTCCCTTCTGTCCTATTATTGGAAATTCTTACTGTATATTATAGCATAAAAATTCTATTGTACAGATGAAATGATTAAATAATTTGTAATTTCTGAAGATTTAGACAAATAAAAGACAAGCCAGTTGTGACTTGTTCTTTTACGATGAATCAACATGAAAATTGTTAGGAATTATTTTTAATAGTAGGAATCAATAAACTGAATAGAAAGAGGAGCAGGAAACCTCCGCCGATATACCAGTAAAATTGGTCTAAGCTAGTGGAACGTCCAGACAGATTGATGATGCCGCGTAGGAGAAATCCAGCGCTAATAGTAGCAACTGCTGAGTTCCAGATGTTGTAACTGAGGCGGGAGAGATGTGGAAAGAGTAGTTGAAGGAGGACGATTAGTCCGCCTCCGATTGCTGGTACGAGGAAGAGATAATGCATAAAGTTTGAAACTTCGCCGTAGCTGAGGCCTTCGTAAACTCGGCTAAAGATGAAGAAAAAGACTGTCAGGCCCAGATAGCTTAAGAAGGTTTTTGCTAGACGGGATAGTTTTGTAGTTGAGTTAGTAACCGATGTAGACAATGTCACTCACCGCCCTTTCTTTGATGGTGTTTCCATTTGTGGTTGGTTTGTTGATGACTTGGCCGTTGAAGTAGAGGGTGGACGAGCCTCCGCCATCTAGGTTATAGGCTGTTTTAGCGCCGTAAGATTTCATGACTTGGGCAAGTTCATATAGAGTGAGCCCGGCACTTTCTGAGGTACGGCCGTCTGATACGACGATGATGTAGTGATTTTCATCGATGATACCGATGGCTGTTCGAGGATTCGATGTCATGGCTTGACCGACTTCGGAGTTGGTGTCTACCGCAATTTCGCCGTCTTTGGCCAAGGTTGGACCAAAGGCGAGCAGGTTTACTACGCCAGAATCCAGTAATTCTTGGGCTGTAGTTTTATTTTCATAAACGATACCAAATGTTCCGTCGGCATAGATTGCTAGGTCGCCGTTTTCAGCATCATCACGAACGGTATTGCGATAAATAACGCCGTTTTTGATGACATAGCCTGTAGAGTTAGCTCCGTAGTAATCGCCGTTGACAGCTAAGATGGCATTGTTGGCAGCTGCAGTTTCGGATGTTGTGGTTGTTACGTTGGTGCCGTAGGTATTTTGGGCCAAGGCAGTTTTGAGGTATTCGGGAGAACTGACAGTGATATCTGCGACGTAGACGGTCGTATCGTTGCTTGTGGTCGTTGTGAGCTTGATGGAAATATTGTCGTCCGAATAGCTGGTATCCGTTTTTGTGGCGTTGGTGTTGGCTGTTGAAGCGGTTGTTGAGTTGGAACTAGTTGTTGTTTTTACGGTAGAAATGGCATCCGCAACGACAAAGGTTTTCAGTAAGGAATAGGCAAATCCTCCGGTTAGCAAACTGCCAAATAGAAGGGCATAGACAAATTGTTTCTTAAAAAATTTCATGGCGTAATTGTTTCCTTTCGCGAAAGATAATATTTTTTTGGACAAACCAAGATGCAAAAAATAGGGTAATACCGACGAAGATTTTCACTGCATAGACATTGATTCCCAGAGTTTGGTGGAAAAGATAAATCAAGAAAGTATCTGCAATGAACAGGGTTAAGGCGAGCAAAAGATAACCGAATCCAGTCTGAGTTCCATTGCCTTTATGCTGGAAAACCATTTTTTTATTGAGCGAGTAATTGAGACTGGCGCTACACAGTCGAGCGATGGTGTTTGACCAGAGGATACGACTGCCTGTCGGAAAAGTTGCCAGCAGCGTCAGTGCTAAAATGTAAACGAGATAGTCTGTGATGAATCCACCCAGAGAAGCTAGAGAAAATTTCAGTAGATTTTTGTAAATAGTCAGTCCGTCTTTGATAGGGCGAAAATGTGAACTAGCATTATCATCGATGTAGATGGTTTGGATAGGAATTTCTGTAATCTGGTATTCACGGCTAACTTGCGTCAGCATATTCATTTCGTACTCATAGCGATTTCCTTCAATCCCAAGCATAAAAGGAAGAAGAAAATTGTGAAAGCCACGTAAGCCTGTTTGAGTATCACTGACGGCTACGCCAGTTTGAAACTTGAATAGCAATTGGGTCAGTTTATTGCCAAAGAGACTGCGCAAGGGAATGTCCTTAGTAAACTGGCGAGAGCCCAAAATCAAGTGCTTGGGTAGATGCATGGCAGCACGCGCTACGCGGTCAATGTCGGTTACAGAATGCTGACCATCAGCGTCTGCAGTCACCACAACTGTTGAAATTCCTAGTGATTGGACGTAGCGGAATCCGGTTCTAAGTGCTTGGCCCTTCCCCATGTTTTTAGCATGAGTCAAGACGGTTGCGTATTGACGTGCTTTTTGAAAAATGCCTTCTTTGTCCTTTGAGCTACCATCGTCAATAATCACTGTATGGCAGTCTAGACGAACGGAACCTTCCTCTAATAGATGCAATAATTTTTCATCAGGCTCAAAAGCTGGAATAATAAGATAATACATGTGCTCACCTCTTCTAAATTAGAAATAAGTCTACTTTACGGAAGAATTCTGAAACCAACCTAAAAAATATAGCTTGAAAAAATGGCTTAAGAAAGCTTTAAGACAAGAAAAGAAGTATTTGGTTAAAACAAAACTGAATTTTCTGAAAGTTTTATTGACAATTTTTTTTATTGTGATATGATAAGAATTACATAAAAAAGCCATGTACATTTTTCTTATATATAATATGTGCTGGAGAACTGTAGCTGAAGGGAGGGTTCTTGTTGGAAAAGATACAATTAGAGCAAGCACGATCGGGTTCTTATTTGGTGCTAGATACCTTGAAAAAGTTGGGTGTCGATACCATTTTTGGCTATCCCGGTGGGGCTGTTCTACCGATATATGATGAGATTTTTAGATTTAAGGGTATCCGACATATTCTTTCTCGTCACGAACAAGGTTCTGTTCACGAAGCAGAAGGTTACGCCAAGTCAACTGGGAAGTTGGGAGTTGCTCTTGTGACAAGTGGTCCAGGTGCTACAAATGCTATCACAGGCATTGCAGATGCACTCGGGGACAGCGTTCCCTTGCTGGTCTTTACAGGACAAGTTGCTCGTCGTGGTATCGGTAAGGATGCCTTTCAGGAGGCAGATATTATCGGTGTAACCATGCCGGTAACCAAGTATAATTACCAAATTCGCGATACAGCAGATATTCCACGAGTAGTCACTGAAGCTGTTCATATCGCAACTACGGGGCGTCCGGGCCCGGTCGTGATTGACTTGCCTAAGGATGTCCAAGAAGCTTTGGTGGATGCCTATAACGATCCGACTCTCCATCTTCCAAGCTACCAACCAACGGTCGAACCCAATGGATTACAGGTCAAGAAGATTTTGAGTCAGCTTTCTCAAGCGAAAAAACCTGTCATTCTAGCTGGTGGTGGTGTCAATTATGCAGATGCCAATCAGGAACTGGTTGCCTTTGCAGAGTGCTACCAAATTCCAGTCGTGTCTACCTTACTCGGATTGGGAGCTATGCCGATTGAGCACAGCCTTTCTCTTGGTATGGGAGGGATGCACGGTTCCTATGCCTCTAATATGGCTTTGACAGATGCAGATTATATTATTAATATTGGCGCGCTGACCGCTTGACAGGGAATATTGATACCTTTGCCAAGCAAGCAACCGTTGCCCATGTGGATATTGACCCAGCTGAAATTGGGAAAGTAGTGGCGACAGCCATTCCGGTTGTGGGTGATGCCAAGAAAACGCTGGAAGCTCTTTTAAAAGCAGACACAGTAGCAACAGACTATGCGGACTGGACAGCACAGGTCTTGGACAATAAAGTGCGTGCACCATTTGGCTACGATGCAGATGAAAACTTCATCAAGCCACAAGAAGCCATCCAGATGATTGGCCAGTTGACCAATGGAGATGCCATTGTGGTAACGGACGTTGGACAGCACCAGATGTGGTCGGCTCAGTTTTATCCATTCAAGCATGCTCGCCAATTAGTCACATCAGGTGGTATGGGAACGATGGGATTTGGGATTCCGGCAGCAATTGGTGCCAAACTAGCTAATCCTGAGCGCGAAGTAGTCTTGTTTGTAGGTGACGGTGGCTTCCAGATGACCAATCAGGAATTAGCTATTCTCAATGGTTATGGTGTTCCGATCAAGGTCGTCTTAATTAACAATCATTCTCTTGGCATGGTACGTCAATGGCAAGAATCTTTCTATGACGAGCGACGTAGTCAGTCAACTTTTGATGATGAGCCTAATTTCCAACTCCTGGCAGAAGCCTACAAGATTGCCCATTACCAATTTAGCAATCCAGCGACTTTAGCTGAAGATTTGCAGGTGATTAAGGAAAACAAACCAATGCTAATTGAACTTCATATTTCAAATGCAGAGCATGTCCTACCGATGGTACCGGCTGGTAAGGCCAATCATGAGATGTTGGGGGTGAAGTTCAATGCGTAGAATGTTAACAGCTAAGCTGAGAAACTCATCAGGAGTTCTCAATCGATTTACCGGAGTTCTTTCCCGTCGTCAGATTAATATCGAGTCCATCTCAGTCGGTCCGACAGAAGTTGAGGGAATTTCCCGCGTAACGGTCATCGTGGATGTGCAGACCATGGATGAAGTGGAACAAATCATCAAACAGCTCAACCGCCAAATTGATGTAGTCCGCGTTCGCGACATTACCGATATTCCACACTTAGAACGTGAAGTGCTCTTGGCCAAGATTTCCAGCCCAGCTCATAAGCGAGCAGAGATTTTGGCTATCATTCAACCTTTCCGCGCGAGCGTAGTGGATGTAGCACCGCACTCTATCACGATCCAGATGACAGGTGATAGTGATAAAATCGAGGCACTCTTACGTGTCATCCAACCTTACGGCATTAAAAATATCGCGCGTACTGGAGCAACAGGTTTCAGTCGAGATTAACATAAAAGTAATAAATAATAGAAAAGAGAACAATTATGGCAGTAGAAATGCAATACGAGGCAGATGTTAAAGTAGCAGCACTTGATGGCAAACGTATCGCCGTTATCGGTTATGGTTCACAAGGTCATGCTCACGCACAAAACTTGCGTGACACAGGTCACGATGTCATCATCGGTGTACGTGCCGGTAAGTCATTTGACAAAGCAAAAGAAGATGGTTTTGAAACTTTTGAAGTAGCAGAAGCTGCAAAACAAGCAGATGTCATCATGATTTTGGCACCAGACGAAATCCAAGCAGACTTGTATACGCAAGAAATTGCTCCAAACTTAAGCGCTGGCAAAGCACTTGGTTTTGCACATGGTTTCAATATTCACTTTGAATTTATCAAAGCACCTGCGGATGTAGATGTTTTCATGTGTGCACCAAAAGGTCCTGGTCACTTGGTACGTCGTACATTTGAAGAAGGCTTCGGCGTGCCAGCCCTCTATGCGGTCTATCAAGATGCGACTGGGAATGCCAAAGACATCGCCATGGACTGGTGTAAAGGTGTTGGTTCTGCTCGTGTTGGTCTTCTTGAGACAACATTTAAAGAAGAAACAGAAGAAGACCTCTTCGGCGAACAAGCCGTTCTCTGTGGTGGCTTAACAGCGCTTATTGAAGCAGGTTTTGAAGTATTGACAGAAGCAGGATATGCACCAGAATTAGCTTACTTTGAAGTTCTTCACGAAATGAAACTCATCGTTGACTTGATTTACGAAGGTGGCTTCAAGAAAATGCGTCAATCCATCTCAAATACTGCTGAATTTGGGGACTACGTATCAGGTCCACGTGTCATTACAGAACAAGTTAAGGAAAATATGAAAGCCGTTCTTGCGGATATCCAAACTGGTAAATTTGCTAACGACTTTGTCAACGACTACAAAGCAGGTCGTCCTCGTATGGAAGCTTACCGTAAAGAAGCAGCTGACTTGGAAATTGAAAAAGTTGGAGCAGAACTCCGTAAGGCAATGCCGTTTGTTGGTAAAAATGACGACGATGCTTTCAAAATCTACAACTAAGAGAAGACGGGACGGGAGGCGGATGCCTCCTTGTTTTGTGTAAAAAAATATTTTTAAAAAGTATAGACTTTTTTGGAAAAATGATTATAATTAGATATTAAAATAGAGAGAAGGAAGATATGATTTCAGCAAAAAGTATCGAGCAAGCCTATCAAGTTCTCAAGGATGTGGTTGTAGAAACCTCCTTGGTGTTTGATCCCTATTTGTCAGAAAAGTACGCAGCCAATATTTATGTGAAGCGCGAAAATGAACAGCGGGTGCGTTCTTTCAAAATCCGTGGTGCCTACTATGCGATTCATCAGTTGAGCCAGGAGGAAAAAGAGCGAGGCGTTGTTTGTGCCTCTGCTGGAAACCATGCTCAAGGTGTAGCCTACACTTGTAATGAGATGCAGATTCCTGCTACCATCTTCATGCCCATTACCACACCGCAGCAGAAAATCGGTCAGGTCAAATTCTTTGGTGGAAAATATGTAACCATCAAACTGGTTGGTGATACCTTCGATGAGTCGGCTCAAGCGGCCATGGACTACACTCAAGCCGAAGGCAAAACTTTTATCGATCCCTTTGATGATGTCAATGTCCAGGCAGGTCAAGGGACGGTTGCTTATGAGGTCTTGAAACAGGCTGATCGGTTGGAAGTAGCTTTTGACCAAGTTCTGATTCCGGTTGGTGGCGGCGGCTTGATTGCAGGAATGTCGACTTATCTGAAAGCGCAAGCGCCAGAAGTGAAGATTGTCGGTGTCGAAGCAAACGGTGCTCGATCGATGAAAGCAGCTTTTGACAAGGGCCATCCAGTGAAGTTAAAAAAAATTGATAAGTTTGCAGACGGTATTGCAGTACAAAAAGTGGGCTCATCAACCTACGAAGCGGCTCGTCAAAATGTCGATCAATTGATTGGAGTAGATGAAGGATGGATTTCAGAAACCATCATTGACTTGTACTCCAAACAAGGAATTGTAGCAGAGCCGGCAGGTGCAGCCGCCATTGCAGCTCTTGACACCATCAAGGAACAAATTGCTGGCAAGACTATTTGCTGTGTCATCTCCGGTGGCAATAATGATATCAACCGTATGCCAGAGATGGAAGAACGGTCACTCATTTATGCAGGAGTCAAACACTATTTTGTGGTGAATTTCCCGCAACGGCCAGGGGCTCTACGGGAGTTCGTAAATGATATTCTTGGTCCAAGTGATGACATTACTCGCTTTGAGTACATCAAACGTGCCAATAAGGGCACAGGACCTGTTCTCATCGGGATTACCTTGGGTGACAAGGAAGATTACCCCGCTTTTAGCCAACGCCTAGAAGCCTTCGACCCCAATTACATCAATCTCCACGAGAATGATTCTCTCTATAAAATGTTGGTATAATCCAGAGTTGTGTGAAAAAGAAAGGAGATTCTCATGTTTGGATTCGTTTTTGCTATTATTATTTTATTGCTGATTATTTTCTTGATTTTATCAGGACTCTATGTTGTCAAACAACAGACTGTAGCTATTGTGGAACGATTTGGGAAGTACCAACGTACGTCTACATCAGGGATTAATTTTAAAATTCCATTTGGAGTAGATGTCATTGCAGCTCGTATCCAACTTCGTGTCCTTCAAAGTGAAATTGTTGTCGAAACAAAAACACAGGACAATGTATTTGTGACTATGAACGTTGCAACCCAATACCGAGTAAATGAAGAAAATGTGACGGATGCTTACTACAAACTCATGCATCCAGAAGCTCAAATCAAGTCTTACATTGAAGACGCGCTTCGCTCTTCTGTTCCAAAATTAACCTTGGACGAACTCTTTGAAAAGAAGGACGAAATCGCCCTCGAAGTACAAAAACAAGTAGCAGAAGAAATGTCAACTTACGGCTACATCATCGTCAAAACCTTGATTACAAAGGTGGAGCCAGATGCAGAAGTCAAGCAGTCTATGAATGAAATCAATGCTGCACAACGAAAACGTGTTGCTGCCCAAGAATTAGCAGAAGCCGATAAGATTAAAATCGTTACTGCCGCTGAAGCGGAAGCAGAAAAGGATCGCTTGCACGGTGTCGGTATTGCCCAACAACGTAAGGCAATTGTGGATGGATTGGCAGAGTCTATCCAAGAAATCAAGAGTGCAAATGTTGGCATGACAGAAGAACAAATCATGGCCATTCTTTTGACCAACCAGTACTTGGATACGCTCAATACTTTTGCTACTCAAGGCAATCAAACACTCTTTTTGCCAAATACACCTAATGGAATTGAGGACATTCGTAGCCAGATGTTGTCCGCTTTGAAGGCTGATAAAGGCTCGTCAAATCCATTCTAATTTTCAGTCATTTCACATAAAACATTTTCAGATATGTAGAAAATCCTAACATTTTCCTAAAATGTGCTTGACAAAGCAAACAAACTGTATTATAATTCTAACAGTTAACTAACAAAGGAAAGGGGTTTCTAATGACTAGTTACGAAAAAGTTGCTGCAGTTGTCGGTTGGGTCCGTGATAAAAAAATCACTGGATACCGAATCAGCAAGGAGACAAACGCTAGCGAGATGTCTGTTATCGCATTGGCTCAAGGTCGTGCAAAAATTGACAACATTTCGTTTGCGACAGCGCTTGGGTTAATTGATTTTTATGAAAAAAACCATAAAAAATTCGAAAATTAATCGCGTTAAAACCAGCTCTTTGAGCTGGTTTTTTTGTTATTTATATAGGAAGAAAGATGATCATTTTTAGGCAAAAAATAAGCTAGGCTTGGGCCTAGCTTATTTTATTTCAAGAAACGTTTTAAAAATTCACGTGTCCGTTCTTGAGTTGGTTGTTCGAAGATTTGTTGAGGTGTGCCTTGTTCGGCAATCAACCCTTTGTCCATGAAGATGACATGGTCTGAAACCTCTTTTGCAAATTCCATTTCATGAGTGACGAGAATCATGGTAAGACCGGACTTTGCCAAATCTTGCATGGTTTTGAGTACTTCTCCAACCATTTCTGGGTCAAGTGCAGAAGTCGGTTCGTCAAAGAGCATGGCTTCAGGATTCACAGACAAGGCGCGTGCAATAGCGACCCGTTGCTTCTGACCGCCAGAGAGCTGTTTTGGTTTTGCTTTCCAGTATTGCTCGGTCATGCCTACTCGAGTTAAGTTTTCTTTGGCAATCTTTTCAGCTTCTTCACGGCTGCGTTTTAGAACGGTTGTTTGAGGAACAACTGCATTTTCAAGAACGTTTAGATTTTCAAAGAGGTTGAAGGATTGGAATACCATCCCTAGTTTTTCGCGATAAGTGTTAAGATTGTAACCTTTTTCTAGGACATTTTCACCATGGAAGAGGATTTCTCCTCCGCTTGGCTCTTCGAGCAAGTTAATAGAACGAAGGAAGGTTGATTTACCAGATCCCGATGAACCGATGATGGAAATAACTTGTCCCGGGTGGACGGTCAAGGAAATGTCTTTTAGCACCTCGTTTTGACCGTAGGATTTTTTCAGGTGTTTGATTTCTAAGATTGGATTAGACATGAGGGACCTCCTCTACCTGCATTTGATTAGCGCCAGTTGTGTAGGTATCTGAATCAAAGCGTTTTTCGATGTAGCGTAGGATACGAGTTACCGTAAAGGTCAGTACAAAGTAGATGATGGCAATGACGGTAAATGTTTGGAAGTATTGATAGGTTTGAGTTGCGACAGTGTTTCCTGAGAAGTAGAGTTCGACAACAGAGATAACGTTCAATACAGATGTATCCTTGATATTAATGACAAATTCATTACCCGTTGCTGGCAGGATATTGCGGACAACTTGTGGTAAGACGATTTTTTTCATGGTTTGACCATGGGTAAATCCGAGAGCAGTAGCTGCTTCAAATTGACCCTTGTCAACGGCGAAGATACCACCACGAACGATTTCACTCATGTAGGCACCTGTGTTGATAGAAACGATAAAAATAGCAGCTAGGGTGCGGTCGATATTTAGACCGAAGGCTTGGGCAGTTCCGTAGTAGATAACCATGGATTGTACAATCATTGGCGTGCCACGGAAAATTTCAATATAGATGTTGATAATCCAGCCCAACAATTTTTGTAGAGCAGCAAGCAACTTATTGACTGCTTTAGGTGCAGTACGGAAAACGCCGATAAGCAGACCAATCATGGTTCCGACAACTGTTCCGACAATGGAGATGAGCAAGGTCATTCCTGTACCGCGGAGCAATTGTTGCCAGTTATTTTGGAAAATAGAAAGGACTTGCTGGAAGAAGTTTGGTTTAGCAGATTCGCTATCTGTGCTAGCAGGTTGGCTTGCAATCATTTTATCCATGAGTTTGATTTGGTCGTCATGTGAAATAGCTGCAAGAACTTGGTTAACTTGTGCCATGCGGGTATCATCTTTTCGCATACCAACCGCGATATTGGTGTCGGATTCGCTAGTTGCAAATCCTGTGGTTAATTCCACCATTTTTAGTTTTGGATTGGCATTTTGTGCAGAAGTGGCATCTGGGCGTTCAGAAACATAGGCGTCAATGATACCAGACTCGACTGCCTGACGGAGTTGGTTGAAGTCGCCCATGGCTACTTCTTTTTTGGCGCCGTCCAATTGATCGATAAGATCGTAGAGGTAGACTCCCTGTTGGGCAGTTACTTTGGCATCGGCGAAATCTTTGATGCTAGTAGCCTTTGCGTAAGGACCGTCGGCTTTTACGACTAGGGTTGGTTTGGAAATGTAGTAAGCATCTGAGAAGGCGATTTCTTTTTTACGCTCTTCTGTAGGGCTCATGCCGGCGATAATCATATCGATTTTTCCAGATGTCAGGGCAGGTACAAGTCCTTCCCATTTAGTTTTGACAACGAGAACTTCTTTGCCCGTATCTTTGGCAATTTTTTTAGCGACTTGGACATCATAGCCATTTGCATACTGGGACGTTCCTTCAATTTTTACAGCCCCGTTGCTATCGTCATCTTGGGTCCAGTTGAAGGGAGCGTAGGCTGCCTCCATCCCGACACGGAGGTAGTCATCGGCAGACACATTGCTACCGATGAAGAACAGCGCCAAGCAAGACAAGAGCACTGCTAAATATTTTTTCTTCATAATAAAGCTCCTTGTGAATATTTATGATTTTCTCCTTATTATATTAAAAATTCAGAAAACTTTCAATGCTTGGGTTTCCGGTCTTGCTTTTTGGAAAATATGGTATAATAATTCAAACAGGAGGTTTCAGATGTTTGTAGAACTATTGAAAGCAATTTTATTTGGGATTGTTGAAGGAGTTACGGAGTGGCTTCCGATTTCAAGTACAGGTCACTTGATTTTGATCCAAGAATTTATCAATTTCAAATCAGTTAATGCTGGCTTTGTATCCATGTTTAATGTTGTGATTCAGTTGGGAGCGATTTTGGCTGTTATGGTGATTTATTTTGACCGTCTCAATCCTTTTCAAGCTGGAAAAACAGAACGTGAAGTTCGGTTGACATGGCAACTATGGGCAAAAGTGATTTTAGCAGCCTTGCCTGCAGCAGTATTGGGATTTTTATTTGATGATTGGTTAGATAGACATTTGTTTAATTCTTTTGTAGTTGCCATGACTCTGATTATTTACGGTTTTGCTTTTATTTATGTTGAAAAACGCAATGAAAATATTGCTCCAGAAGTGACTTCTCTCTCGCGCTTGTCCTATAAAATGGCTCTCTACATCGGGCTCTTTCAGGTTTTGGCCTTGATTCCAGGAACTAGTCGTTCAGGGGCGACGATTTTGGGTGGTATTTTACTCGGAACTAGCCGCCAGGTCGCGACAGAGTTCACTTTCTTCCTGGGTATTCCCATTATGTTTGGTGCAAGTTTGTTGAAACTAGTCAAGTTACTTGTAAAAGGCGTAGCTGTATCAGGAGGACAATGGTTCTTACTTTTGGTTGCGATGGGAACGGCTTTTGGAGTTTCGTTGGTCGTCATTCGCTTCTTGACAGACTATGTGAAGAAACACGATTTTACATTTTTCGGAAAATACCGTATTGGTTTGGGGGCACTCCTCATCGTTTATTCATTGTTTAAATTGATTTTCTAAAGCGGGGGAACCTGCTTTTCTTTTGGTAAAAACAGCCTTTTATTGTATAATGAGAAGGATACTAGTAAGTTTGGAGACAGCCTATGAAGATGAAACAAATTAGTGATTCGACTTTGAAAATCACGATTAAGTTAGAAGATTTAGAAGAAAGAGGCATGGAATTGGCGGATTTTTTGATTCCGCAAGAAAAGACAGAGGAGTTTTTCTACTCTGTTTTGGACGAGTTAGACTTGCCGATGACTTTCCGCGAAAGTGGGATGTTGAGTTTTCGTGTTACACCAAAGCCGGATAAAATCGATATTTTTGTGACAAAGTCAGATATTGACAAGTCAATTGATTTTGAAGATTTGGCAAATTTTGACGATTTCCCAGATATTTCCCAATTGTCACCTGAGGAATTTTTGAAGACTGTCGAAAAAACAATTCGCGACAAGAGTGGCGATGATGAAGCAACGGTTCGTCGTTTGGAAGCAGTTGAGGAAGCTGATTATGCCGATGAAGACTCTGCAGAAGCGCAGCAAGCTTATGTCTACTATATCTTGGAATTTGAGAATTTGCTACGTGCAGTAGAGTTTGCGCATGCCATAGATATTGTGATTGAAACGTCAGAGTTGTACAAGATGAACAATCACTATTACATGATTGTCTTGAAAAATGTAGAAGATCAGTCACGTCTGTATCCGACTTATTTCCTTTCTCGTATGTTAGAACATGCTGATGATACAGATATCAGTCGTCCTTATCTTCAAGAACATGGTCTACTGCTACTAGCAGAAGATGCGCTTGAAGAACTGAGAAAGGTCAGTTTGACATGATTCCATTTGCTTTACAATACATTATTGTCCTTATAGCGACCTTGGTGATTGCCTTAATTGCAACGCCTCTTGTTCGTTTCTTGTCTATTCGTATCGGTGCTGTGGACAACCCAAATGCTCGTCGCATCAATAAGGTTCCCATGCCTTCAGCGGGTGGACTCGCTGTTTTTATCGCCTTTTTTATCGGTAGTATTGTCATTTTGCCCAATATCGTCTTGCATGTTTGGCAGGAGCAGACCTACTTTGACTATATCTTGCCGGTTGTTGTAGCTGGTGGAATTATAGTAGCGACGGGGTTGATTGATGATATAAAAGAGCTTCGTCCGCTGCCTAAGATGGCCGGGATGTTAGTTGCAGCGTCTATTATCTGGATATTTACAGAATTTAGGTTCGATGATTTTAAAATTCCTTTCGGCGGACCGATGATTCATTTTCCGGTCTGGCTATCCTTTTGCTTGACGGTTTTATGGATTGTGGCGATCACCAATGCGGTTAACTTGATTGATGGATTGGACGGTCTGGTGTGTGGAGTATCCATCATCTCATTGACGACCATGGGGTTGGTTTCCTACTTCTTCCTCTACGATAGCAATGTCTTCTTGACCTTGACGGTATTTGTCCTAGTTGCAGCAATCGCAGGTTTTTTACCCTATAATTACAATCCAGCGGTTATCTATCTAGGTGATACTGGGGCTTTGTTTATCGGGTTTATGATTGGGGTTTTGTCGTTGCAAGGTTTGAAGAATTCTACAGCTGTTGCGGTAGTGACGCCCATGATTATTTTAGGGGTACCCATTACAGATACTATTGTGGCGATTATTCGTCGGACCTTATCTGGCCAGAAGATTTATGAAGCGGATCGTATGCATCTACACCATCGTCTTCTGTCGCTTGGATTGTCTCATCGAGGGACAGTTTTGGTCATTTATGCGATTTCCTTTGTCTTTTCTTTGATTTCTCTTTTGCTCAATGTATCCAGCCGTTTAGGTGGAGTTCTATTGATGATTGCCTTGACATTCGGCATTATTATTTTGAGTGAATTGATTGGGATTTTTGGAGAAAATCGAACGTTTTTGCTCAACGTTTTACGCTTTATAGGCAATAGTACCTATCGAAAAGAGCAAATAGAAACGTGTAAAGAACGAAAAAAAACTTATCATAAATAAGAATGTTTATAAACACAGAAGGAGCCAAGAAGGCTCTTTTTTGATATAATGAATAGATAAAAATAAAAGGAGATAACCATGTCTGTACTAGAAATCAAGAATCTTCATGTATCCATTGAAGAAAAAGAAATTTTGAAAGGTGTCAATTTAACGCTGAAAACAGGGGAAATTGCAGCGATTATGGGACCAAATGGTACTGGTAAGTCAACTTTGTCAGCGGCAATTATGGGCAATCCATCTTATGAAGTCACAGAAGGAGAAATTCTTTTGGATGGCGAAAATATTTTGGAATTGGAAGTAGATGAACGTGCTCGTCTGGGTCTATTTTTGGCTATGCAGTATCCATCTGAAATTCCAGGAATCACCAATGCTGAATTTATCCGCGCGGCTATGAACGCTGGTAAAGAAGACGAAGACAAAATTTCTGTTCGTGATTTTATCAAAAAACTAGATGCTAAAATGGAGCTTCTAGGAATGAAAGAAGAAATGGCAGAACGTTATCTCAATGAAGGTTTCTCTGGTGGTGAGAAAAAACGCAATGAAATCTTGCAACTTCTCATGCTAGAGCCTAAATTTGCTCTTCTTGACGAGATTGACTCAGGTCTTGATATTGACGCCTTGAAGGTTGTTTCAAAAGGCGTCAATGAAATGCGTGGCGAGAACTTCGGTGCCATGATTATCACTCATTACCAACGCTTGCTCAACTACATCACACCGGATGTGGTACACGTCATGATGGAAGGACGCGTGGTCCTCTCAGGTGGTGCGGAATTGGCAGCTCGTCTTGAAAAAGAAGGGTATGCCAAGATTGCAGAAGAGCTAGGTATCGAATACCACGAAGAAGTCTAATTTGTCACTTCGACTGAATAGAAATGGAGTAACAAATGTCAAAAGAAGCTATTTTAAATTTTTCAATGTCTAAGGCAGAGCCGGTTTGGTTGCAAGAGCGTCGCATGCAGGCCTTGGAGAAAATGGCAGAGCTAGCCTTGCCAAAAGTGGAACGTGTGAAATTTCACCGTTGGAATTTAGGTCAGGAAGTCATGGCTGAGAGTGAATTTTCTGGGAACGTACCAGATTTCACCGCTCTCGGTGATCGTCCGACCTTGGTACAAGTTGGAACGCAAACAGTTTTTGAACAGCTACCTGCTGACTTAGTAGAGCAAGGAGTTGTCTTTACAGATTTGTATTCTGCTTTGGAAGAGATTCCGCAAGTGATTGAAGAGCATTTTGGGACTGTGCTTGCGCTGGATGAAGACAAATTGGCGGCTCATAACTATGCTTATTTTAACAGCGCAGCCGTGCTTTACGTTCCGGATAATGTAGAAATTCAGCAACCCATTGAAGGACTTTTTTACCAAGATAGCCAGAGCGATGTACCTTTTAATAAACACATTTTGATTGTGGCTGGTAAAAATGCGGTCTTTAGCTATTTGGAACGCTTTGAAACGATTGGTGATGGACAAGTTTCGGCAACGGCTAACATTTCAGTGGAAGTCATTGCTGGTGCGGGAAGCCAGATTAAGTTTGCAGCTATTGACCGTTTGGGTCAACAGGTGACGGCCTATCTATCACGTCGTGCCCGCCATGCAGCTGATGCAACGGTTGACTGGGCGCTTGGTGTCATGAATGAAGGGAATGTCGTTGCTGATTTTGATTCTGACTTGATTGGAAATGGCAGTCATGCAAATCTAAAAGTTGTAGCAGCGTCATCTGGCAAGCAGGTGCAAGGAATTGATACACGAGTGACAAACTATGGTCATCACTCGGTTGGTCATATTTTGCAACATGGGGTTATCTTGGAACGTGGAACTTTGACTTTCAATGGAATTGGTCATATTATCAAAGGTGCTAAAGGTGCAGATGCCCAGCAGGAAAGTCGTGTCTTGATGCTGTCTGATAATGCACGCTCGGATGCCAATCCAATCCTTTTGATTGATGAAAATGAAGTCACAGCTGGACACGCAGCGTCCATCGGTCAGGTTGACCCAGAAGATATGTATTATCTGATGAGTCGCGGTATTGATTGCCAAACAGCAGAACGTTTGGTAATCCGTGGATTCTTGGGGACAGTCATTACGGAAATCCCGGTTAAGGAAGTTCGTGATGAAATGATTCAAGTCTTGGATAGTAAGCTCGATAAGAGATAGGATGATAGAGGGAGATTCAGATGTTAGATGCCACTAAAATTCGGCAAGATTTTCAAATTTTAGACCAAATTGTTAACGATGAACCCCTCGTTTATCTGGACAATGCAGCCACCACTCAAAAGCCACAAGCGGTTTTAGATGCCTTGGCAGCTTATTACCACGAAGACAATGCCAATGTTCACCGTGGTGTGCACACGTTGGCTGAGCGGGCCACTGCAAAATACGAAGCAAGCCGAGAAAAAGTACGCCGTTTTATCAATGCTCGCTCAACCAAAGAAATTCTCTTCACACGTGGTACGACGACAGGATTGAACTGGGTCGCAAAATTTGCTGAGCAAGTGTTGCAACCGGGTGATGAAGTCTTGATTTCGATTATGGAGCATCATTCAAATATCATCCCTTGGCAAGAAGTTTGCCGTAAAACAGGTGCCAAGTTGGTTTATGTCTATTTGAAAAATGGCCAGCTAGATATGGAAGATTTAACTGGAAAAATTTCTGAACACACGAAATTTGTCAGTCTCGCCCACGTCTCAAATGTCCTCGGCTGTGTCAATCCCGTAAAAGAAATCGTAGCCTTGGCGCACGAAGTAGGTGCCATTATGGTGGTGGATGGGGCTCAATCTGCTCCGCACATGACGATTGATGTAGAAGAATTGGATTGTGACTTCTTCACCCTATCTGGTCATAAAATGCTGGGCCCTACTGGTATCGGTGTCTTGTATGGGAAAGAGCATTTACTCAATCTCATGAATCCCGTTGAATTTGGCGGGGAAATGATTGACTTTGTCTACGAGCAAGAAGCCAGCTGGAAAGAGCTACCCTGGAAATTTGAAGCAGGAACGCCCAATATTGCAGGTGCCATCGGTCTAGGTGCGGCTGTTGACTATCTAACTGAGCTTGGAATGGAAAAAATCTATGCCCATGAGCAAGAATTGGTGGCCTATGTTTTGCCTAAGTTGCAAGCCATTGAAGGTCTGACTGTATATGGTCCGCAATCTGCTACAGAGCATGCAGGAGTGTTGGCCTTTAACATTGACGGTTTGCACCCCCACGACCTAGCAACGGCCCTAGACTATGAAGGGGTGGCGGTTCGTGCAGGACACCACTGTGCCCAGCCACTTATCAATCATCTAGGGATCTCATCGGCTGCTCGTGCAAGCTTTTATATCTACAATACAAAAGAAGACTGCGATAAGCTGGTGGAAGCTATCCTCAAGGCAAAGGAGTTTTTTAATGGCACTTTCTAGATTAGACAGCCTTTATATGGCTGTTGTCGCAGATCATTCGAAAAGTCCGCATCACCACGGTAGTTTGGATGGAGTCGAAGCTCTGCAGTTAAATAATCCAACCTGCGGCGATGTGATTTCCCTGTCTGTGAAGATTGAAGATGATAAGATTGAAGATATTGCATTTTCTGGGCATGGTTGTACGATTTCTACCGCTTCGTCTAGTATGATGACCGACGCGGTCCTCGGCAAAACGACAGCAGAGGCGCTCGAATTAGCAGAGATTTTTTCTCTCATGGTTCAGGGAGAAAAGGATGATGCGCAAGAAAAGTTGGGAGAAGCAGAGTTACTCGCAGGAGTAGCAAAATTCCCGCAGCGAATCAAATGCTCGACCCTACCGTGGAACGCCTTGAAGAAGGCAATTGAGCGTCAGGAGGCTTTACATGAAAGCGCAAGACAAAATTGCGTTCTGTAAAGAAGTAGGACAGTCATTGCCGGGGGCGAAAGTCTATTTTCGCGATGGATGGGATTGCTTTTATTTCGATCTTGAAGGTAAGTATTTTGCTATGATGGGAGTAGACGAAGACGCCTACATTACGTTGAAAAATGATCCTGATAAAAACGAAGAATTGCGTCAAGTCTACTCAGACGTGATTCGACCGGGATATTATACTAGTAAAAAACATTAGAATTCGATTGACCTTCACGCAGAAGAAATCACCTCCAATATGCTCGAGCAACTGATAAAAGAATCCTATAACTTGGTCTTTGCAACCTTAACAAAGAAAGTAAGAGAGGCCATATAGCGGGCCAAAGAAAGGAATAGTATGTCTGAAACAAATGAAATTGTAGAACCAAAACCGATTGACTTGGGAGAGTATCGATTTGGTTTTCATGACGATGTAGAGCCGATTTATTCGACTGGTAAAGGGTTGAATGAAGCGGTTGTTCGTGAATTATCGGCTGCCAAAAATGAACCTGAGTGGATGCTTGAATTCCGACTCAAGTCCTTAGCAGCTTTTCAAAAAATGCCCATGCAAACATGGGGTCCGGATTTATCCGATATTGATTTTGATGATTTGATTTATTATCAAAAACCGTCAGATAAACCAGCACGTTCATGGGATGATGTTCCCGAAAAAATCAAAGAAACCTTCGAGCGGATTGGAATCCCAGAAGCGGAGCGTGCCTACCTGGCAGGTGCTTCTGCCCAGTACGAGTCTGAAGTGGTCTACCACAACATGAAGGAAGAGTTTGAAAAGTTGGGTATCGTCTTTACTGACACGGACTCAGCTTTGAAAGAATACCCAGAACTCTTTAAACAATACTTCTCAAAATTAGTCCCACCAACGGACAATAAATTAGCAGCCCTCAACTCAGCTGTGTGGTCAGGTGGAACCTTTATTTACGTACCCAAAGGTGTTAAAGTAGATATTCCATTGCAAACCTATTTCCGTATTAATAACCAGAACACAGGACAATTTGAGCGGACCCTCATTATTGTTGATGAAGGGGCGAGTGTGCACTATGTGGAAGGATGTACAGCGCCGACCTACTCTACTAATAGCCTTCATGCTGCGATTGTAGAGATTTTTGCCTTGGACGGAGCTTACGTTCGTTATACGACTATTCAAAACTGGTCTGACAATGTCTATAACCTTGTAACCAAACGTGCTCGTGCGCTAAAAAATGCGACTGTTGAGTGGATTGACGGGAACCTCGGTGCTAAGACAACCATGAAATACCCAGCTGTTCACTTGGATGGCGAAGGGGCGCGTGGGACTATGTTGACCATCGCCTTTGCTAATAAAGGACAAAACCAAGATACGGGTGCCAAAATGATTCATAATGCACCGCGGACATCGTCTTCAATTGTTTCCAAGTCCATTGCAAAAGGTGGTGGAGCAGTAAACTACCGTGGACAAGTTACATTTGGTAAGGATTCAGCTAAGTCAGTCAGCCATATCGAGTGTGATACCATTATCATGGATGACCTATCAACATCTGATACCATTCCGTTTAATGAAATCCATAACTCACAAGTGGCACTGGAACATGAAGCAAAAGTATCCAAGATCTCAGAAGAGCAACTCTACTACCTCATGAGCCGTGGCCTGACAGAATCAGAAGCCACTGAAATGATTGTCATGGGCTTTGTAGAACCCTTCACAAAAGAACTCCCAATGGAATATGCCGTTGAACTCAACCGCTTAATTTCCTATGAAATGGAGGGTTCTGTGGGCTAAAGTGACGAGTGTCAGAAGTAAGAAAGAACTTATTCTGAACCGCCACTTTTCCCACAGAAGTTAGAGATGAAGCAAGCGTCAACTTGCGTCGTTAATAAGGTTAGAGAAAATTAGTAACACAATAGCTATGGGGCTATTGTGTGCAATTTCTCTCCGACTGAGGTTGGAAATAAAGGAAACGTCAGTTGGCAAATAGTGAGCTTCGATCGTTTTATAAATAACAGAAAAGGAAAATCAATTTGATTTTCCTTTTTATAATTTTTCATTGACATACCGAACGAAATGATTCCACCAAGAAATAGGTGCAAAAGGAGTACTTGTTTCGTTTTTAGCAATCATCTTAACAGATGGAAGTTTCCCCAGATAGCCGCTACCGATCAGGTTGCTATCACGGCTGACCAAGGTTCCCAATTCCTGTCCTTTTGCAATCGGTGCATCGACAATAGCTTTTGTAGCCTTGAAATTAGCAGAAGCAGCATTTTTTTTATCTTTACGAGTAATGAGTGTCAGATTTTCAGTTGCTACTGCGCGACTGATTGAGTCTGTTCCATTAAATACTTCAACGGTAGAATTAGTGTAGGCTTGCCCTTTTTCAACTAAGGTTGTCGCTGAGAAATTATTGTAGACATAGTCTATCAAGGCGTTGGTAGCAACAAAACGATTATCAGGGAATTCATTTCCGTTGTCCGCATTAAGGATGACGGTAATAATTTGGAAGTGGTGCTCAGTTGTAGTGGCTACAAAGGAAGCCCCTGATAAATCAGTTGTTCCAGTCTTGAGTCCGACAACACCTGCACGTTGATAGGTCCCCCCCTCAATCATTTGGTTGGTGGAATAGTAGGTGTTTCCTTCCATAGTATAAGAATAGCGCGAAGTGATATCTGTTACTTGAGGATAGTCTTGCAATAAATGACGAGCGATGATAGCGATATCGCGAGCAGACATGGTATTTTCAGCTGTTGAAGACGATCCGGGGTAGATATTGTTTCCTAAAAATTCGTTGTTTAACCCTGTGGCGTTTACGAGTTTGGCGTCGGTGATGCCCCATTCTTTCAGTTTAGCCGTCATCATATCGACAAATTTCGGCTCAGAGCCTGCGACTTTTTCAGCTAAAGCAATGGCTGCGCTGTTAGCCGATGAAATCAAAGAAGCTTGTAGTAGTTCTTGGACAGTATATTTCCGAGTGTCCAAGTTGATATTGCTGGCAGTAGATTCAACGGTCAGTAGATAGGGATAATCAGAAATAGCTACTTCGCTATTCATCCCAAATTTTCCCTGATCCATAGCTTCATAGACCAGATAAACGGTCAGTAATTTTGTAATCGAAGCAATACTAGCTGGTGTGGTTGCATCCTTTTCGTAAAGGACTTTACCGGACTCGACATCTACAGCAATAGCGTGTTTTGCAGGTGCAGAGAAGTCGTCTGCTGAGACTAGACTTGCAGAAGCAAAGATGAGAGAGAGCAGTGCGCTCCATAGTAAAAGATATTTTTTCATAAGAACCTTTCTAAGAACCTTACTATTATATCACAAGTAAAAAGAATACGAAAAAGTTAGAAAATGAAAAAATATGTAAATTTGTTGAAAAGTCAGAAAATTTCAAATACAGGTAAAAATTTCTTTACAAGCTAGAAACGTCGTGATATAATTAGACACATATATTTAAGAATTGTTTAAGCAATTCCATTATCTTAAATAGGAGACCCTTTTATGCAAAAAAGAAAAATTGTGGCAATTGCTGGTGTAACCTTATTGTCAGCAGCCTTCTTGTCAGCTTGCGGTAACTCATCAAGCAAATCTGAAACTTCTTCTACATATTCATACGTTTATACAGAAGATCCAACTTCATTGGACTATATTGCTTATAACCGTCAACAAGTTTCTGACATCGTAACAAACATGGTGGACGGACTTCTTGAAAATGACAAGTACGGGAACCTTGTTCCTTCACTTGCTGAAGATTGGAAAGTTTCAAAAGACGGCTTGACATATACATACACATTGCGTAAAGGTGTGAAATGGTATACAGCTGAAGGTGAAGAGTATGCAGACGTAACTGCAAACGACTTCGTTACTTCACTTAAACATGCGGTTGAAACTAAGTCAGAAGGTCTTTACATTATCCAAAACTCTATCAAAGGCTTGGACGACTATGTAACTGGTAAAACAAAAGACTTTTCTACTGTAGGTGTAAAAGCGGTTGACGATCATACAGTTCAATATACCTTGAACCAACCAGAAAGCTTCTGGAATTCAAAATTGACAATGTCAATCATGTTGCCTCTTAACGCTGACTTCTTGGCATCAAAAGGTAAAGATTTTGGTAAAGTTTCACCAGATGGTATCCTTTATAATGGTGCTTACAGAATCAGTGCTATGACTTCTAAGTCATCTCTTGAATACACAAAAAACGAAAACTACTGGGATGCTGACAACGTTAAAATCGACAACGTTAAGTTGACATACTACGGTGGCGATGATCCAGAATCATTGATTAAAGGATTTACAGACGGCAACTACTCAAATGCCCGTGTATTCCCTAACTCATCAAGTTACAAATCTGTAAAAGAAAAATACAAAGATAACATTACTTACGGATTGCAAGATGCTACAACATACTATACAGTATTGAACGTAAACCGTGGCAACTATGCACACACTTCAAAAACAACAGATGCACAAAAAACGGCTTCACAAAAAGCGCTTCAAAACAAAGATTTCCGTCAAGCGATTGCATTTGGTTTTGACCGCCAAACATACCTTGCACAATCTGTAGGTGAAGATGCATCTGATAAAGCGCTCCGTAATACATTCGTACCACCAACATTTGTTAGCGCAGGTTCAACTTCATTCGGTGACTTGGTAACAAAAGACTTGGTATCATACGGTGATCAATGGAAAGATATCGATCTTTCAGATGCTCAAAACGGTCTTTACAAACCAGAAAAAGCTAAAGCTGAAATTGCTAAAGCAAAAGAAGCACTTACAGCACAAGGTGTTGAATTCCCAATCCACTTGGATATGGCTGTCAACCAATCAAGCGAAATCAGTGTTCAACAAGCATCATCATTGAAACAATCAATCGAAAAATCACTTGGTACTGATAACGTAGTGATCGACCTTCAAATGATGGATACAGACACATTCCAAAACGCAGCCTTCTATGCTGAAGGTGCAGCTCAAATGGACTACGATATCTCATACGCAGGTTGGGGACCAGACTATCAAGACCCATCTACATACTTAGATGTCTTTAACACTAAGAATGGTGCAAGTCTTGAAAGACTTGGTTTGAACGGTGAAAAAGACACAGCATTGATTCAAGAAATCGGTTTGGATAAATACGATGCACTCTTGAAAGAAGCGTCTGCAGAAACTCAAGATGTAGCAGCTCGTTATGAAAAATATGCGAAAGCACAAGCTTGGTTGACAGATAGCGCTTTGGTTATCCCTTACATGTCACTTGGTGGTACACCAGGAGTATCTAAAGTTGTTCCTTACACAGCTTCAACAGCTGATATCGGTATCAAAGGTGGCGGTAGCTTCTTCAAATACATGGAAGTTGGTACTAAAGTAAACAACGCTAAAGATGTTTACAAAAAACGTGAGAAATGGTTGAAAGAAAAAGCAAAATCTAATGCGAAAGCACAAGAAGAGCTTGCTGATCACGTTGAAAAATAATTAAACATTTTTAAGAGAACTTTCTCTACTATTTATAGAGAAAGTTCTTTTGAGATTGAGAGGAAAACATAGAATGAAGAAATATATTTTCAATCGTATTTTGCGTTCTTTAGTCTCTCTTTTTCTTGTGACTACATTGATATATACAATCGTCTATACAATGGTTCCACGGAAAAAGATTTTCGAAAAGGATCAAACGTACACGAAAATGGCATCAGATCCTTACAAGAAAGTTGACTACGTCAATACGGTCTATGAAAAAATGGGCTATATTGACTATATGAACAGTAACGAGTTACAAACTGCGGCTGAAAAAAAATATGAAAATGTAACGAGCGAACCAACGGAAGCCAATAAGAAGATTTATAAAAAATATCTTACTCAGTTAGGCAAAGGTTGGGAGTTGCATCAATTTGAAACAAACAACGAATTTTACGCAACACGTGAAATTCCAATTTACCAACGGATTGCCAAGTTTTATGGTAATTTAGTACAGGTAGACCACACCAATAAAATTCAGGACAAAGCCAATCCAAACCTGAAACGCTATATTCGATTTGAAAAAGATCCGTCTGTTGGTTGGGCTTTGGTTGGTTCTGGTACCGAGCACAAGTACTTGTTGTATGCAAATGGACAATTTCCATTTATCCACCAAAACTTCATTACCTTTGATTTAGGTGTATCCTACCCTACTTATGCCAATGTTGATGTTTTGGAAGTATTGACGCAGGGACAAGGTAAAGCTTTGTTGACGGATGTGACTTTCCCGACCGGAGTTACCAAGAAATCTTCTGTTAATATCTATACTCGTACTTACAAATCTCCAGGAAGTGCAGATAAGCAAACAATTGCGAACTTCGGAGAGGGAGATGCCTACACAGCTACTAAAACACGCTACCAAGATCCATCAATGCTTGTGAATTCATCTATCATTGGGATCATCAGTGTGATTATTACCTATGCATTGGGTATTCCGCTTGGAATTTTAATGTCTCGTTACAAGAATAAAGGCTTTGATACCATCATGACAGCGGCACTTAGCTTCTTGATGGCCTTGCCAAGTGTTGCCTTCATCTATATTTTCCGTTTTGCTTTCGGAAAATTATTTGGCTTGCCTGATACCTTCCCTATTTTAGGGGCACAGGATTTCCGTTCTTACCTCTTGCCTGCTCTATTGTTAGGACTATTAGGTATTCCGGGAATGGCTGTTTGGATTCGTCGTTACTTTATCGACTTGCAAACCAGCGACTATGTTCGTTTTGCGCGCGCAAAAGGATTGTCAGAGTCTGAAATTTCGAAAGGCCACATTTTTAGAAATGCGATGGTACCTGTTGTCATCAGTATTCCAGGTTCTATTTTGGGTGTTATTGTCGGTGCTACCTTTACAGAATCTGTATTCGCCTTCCCAGGTATGGGTAAAATGTTGATTGACTCAATCAACAATGCAAATAATACAATGGTAGTGGCATTGACATTTATCTTTGCAGCACTTTCCATTTTCTCGCTCTTGTTGGGAGACTTACTGATGACTGTAGTCGATCCACGTATTAAATTAGACGCAAAAGGAGGTAAATAATGTCTACAATTGATAAGTCTAAATTTACATTTGTCAAACGTGACGATTTTGCCGCTGAAGCTATTGATTCTCCATCATACTCTTACTGGAAATCAGTAATGCGTCAATTTTTCAAAAAGAAATCAACTATTGCCATGCTAGGTTTGTTGATTGCCATTATCTTAATGAGCTTTATCTATCCTCTATTTGCAAACTATGATTTTAACGATGTAAGTAAAATTAACGATTTCTCAGCACGTTATAACTGGCCAAATGCAAAATATTGGTTTGGTACAGATGCCAATGGACAATCTCTTTTTGATGGTGTGTGGTATGGTGCGAGAAATTCAATTCTCATCTCACTTATTGCTACAGTGATTAACTTGGTGATTGGTGTCATTGTCGGCGGAATCTGGGGAGTGTCGAAAACGTTCGATAAAATCATGATGGAAGTCTACAATGTTATTTCAAACATCCCGTATTTGCTAGTTATCATTGTCATGACCTATGCATTGGGAGCAGGATTCTGGAACTTGATTCTTGCTTTCTGTATCACGGGTTGGATTGGTGTTGCCTTCTCTATCCGTGTTCAAATTATGCGTTACCGTGATTTGGAATACAATCTTGCCAGCCGTACGCTTGGAACACCAACCTTCAAACTTGTGGTAAGAAACTTGCTTCCGCAGTTGGTGTCGGTCATTGTGACACAAGCATCACAAAGTTTGCCAGGTTACATTTCTTCTGAAGCGTTCTTGTCATATTTTGGTATTGGTTTGCCAGTAACTGTACCAAGTCTCGGTCGTCTCATTTCAAAATATGCGCAAAACGTGACAACCAATGCTTACTTGTTCTGGATTCCATTGACAGCACTCGTTCTCGTTTCACTTTCACTGTTCATCGTTGGACAAAACCTTTCTGATGCCAGTGACCCACGTACACATAGATAAGGAGCCGATATGACAGAGAATAAAAATATCATTTTATCAGCTAAAGATGTGGTCGTGGAATTTGATGTTCGTGATCGCGTCTTGACAGCCATTCGTAAAGTATCACTTGATTTGTTTGAAGGAGAGATTCTCGCCCTCGTAGGTGAGTCAGGTTCTGGGAAATCTGTTTTGACTAAAACCTTCACTGGAATGCTTGAAGAAAACGGTCGTATCGCATCAGGTACTATTAACTACCGTGGTCAAGAGCTGACAGAAGTCGTTAACAATAAAGAATGGCAAAAAATTCGTGGTGCGAAAATTGCAACTATTTTCCAAGATCCGATGACGAGTTTGAACCCACTTGTGACGATTGGGAGACAGATTACAGAAGTCATTGTTAAACATCAAGGTAAAACAGTAGCAGAAGCCAAGGAAATGGCAATTGACTACATGAAAAAAGTGGGGATTCCAGAAGCTGAAAAACGTTTCAATGAATACCCATTCCAATATTCAGGTGGGATGCGTCAGCGGATTGTTATCGCGATTGCCCTTGCTTGTCGTCCAGATGTACTGATTTGTGATGAGCCGACAACTGCTTTGGACGTAACAATTCAGGCTCAGATTTTGGATTTGCTAAAATCACTTCAAAAAGAGTACAATTTCACGACAATCTTTATCACTCACGATTTGGGAGTTGTCGCAAGTATTGCGGATAAAGTTGTCGTAATGTATGCTGGAGAAGTCATTGAATATGGAACAGTAGAAGATATTTTCTACGACCCACGTCACCCATACACATGGAGCTTGTTGTCAAGCTTGCCGCAGTTAGCGACAGCCGATGGGGAATTGTTCTCTATTCCAGGGACACCACCGTCTCTTTACACCCCAGTTGTTGGTGATGCCTTTGCTCCCCGTTCAGAATTTGCTATGCAAATCGATTTTGAAGAAGAGCCACCAGTTATTCATGTGAACGATACTCATTGGGCTAAAACATGGTTGCTTCACCCAGAAGCTCCGAAGGCAGAAAAACCAGCTGTAATCCAAAACTTGCATGAGAAAATCAAAGCAAAAATGTTAGTAGAAGAAATTGATTAGGAGGAAGAAATGGCTGAAAAATTAGTTGAAGTTAAAGATTTAGAAATTTCTTTCGGTGAAGGAAACAAAAAATTTGTTGCCGTTAAAAATGCGAATTTCTTTATTAACAAAGGAGAAACATTCTCTCTTGTAGGCGAGTCTGGTTCAGGTAAAACGACAATTGGACGCGCGATTATTGGCTTGAACGACACTAGTTCAGGTGACATTCTATATGATGGTAAAAAAATCAACGGGAAATTATCACGTGAGCAAAAACGAGATGTTATCCGTAAAATTCAAATGATTTTCCAAGATCCCGCAGCTAGCTTAAATGAGCGTGCGACGGTTGATTACATCATTTCAGAAGGTTTGTATAATTTCAAGCTTTATGAAAATGAAGAAGATCGCCAAGAAAAAGTTCGTAATATTATCAATGAAGTTGGTTTGTTAGCAGAGCATTTGACACGCTACCCCCACGAATTTTCGGGAGGACAACGTCAACGTATCGGTATCGCACGTGCTCTTGTGATGCAACCAGAGTTCGTCATTGCAGATGAGCCAATTTCTGCCTTGGATGTATCCGTTCGTGCCCAAGTTTTGAATTTGTTGAAAAAATTCCAAAAAGAACTTGGTTTAACCTACTTGTTCATCGCCCATGATTTGTCTGTTGTACGTTTCATATCAGATCGTATTGCAGTTATTCATAAAGGGGTCATTGTCGAAGTTGCAGAAACAGAAGAATTGTTCAAAAATCCAATTCACCCATATACACGTTCATTGTTATCAGCGGTACCAATTCCAGATCCTATTTTAGAGCGTCAAAAAGAATTGGTTGTGTATGATGTTAATCAACATGATTATTCAGAAGATAAACCAGAAATGGTTGAAGTTAAACCAGGGCATTATGTTTGGTGTAATAAAGCAGAACTTGCTGAATACAAAAAGAATAATTAAGAAGAACAGCTTATTGCTGTTCTTTCAGATTGAAGACAAAGTCCTCAGAACAGAAGTTTCTAAGGGCTTTTCTTTGTGTAAAGTCGTATAATAGAGGTAAGAAAAGTTGTGAGGTACTCCTATGTTTCACAAAGAAAAACCTGATTATCATCGCTGCCAATATGGCTTCTATACGATAGACGAATTGGTCCCAGAGGATCACTTTCTTCGCCAATTGGAATCAGAGGTTGATTTCGACTTTATCTATGACTTGGTTGAAGAAACGTATAGCCCAGATCAAGGTCGTCCTAGTCTAGATCCTGTCATGTTAGTCAAAATCCCTTTGATTCAATGTTTTTATGGCATTCGCTCTATGCGCCAAACCATTAAAGACATTGAAGTAAACATAGCTTATCGTTGGTTTCTTGGACTAAGCTTGGATGACAAGGTGCCTCATTTTACCACATATGGAAAGAATTACAGTCGTCGCTTTCAAGATAAAGCACTGATTACTGAGATATTTTCACAAGTACTCCATCAAGCTTTATATGCTGGTTTAGTGGATCCTTCGGAAATATTTGTGGATGGTACCCATATCAAAGCGGCAGCTAACAGTCACAAGTATCATAAGGAAATGGTTGCCCAACAAGCTAAATTTATGAGGGAGCAATTGGAAGTTGAGATTGATTTAGATAGGAGAAAACACGAAAAAAAGTCCTTAAAGCCCGCAAAAGGAAGCGAGGCTAAAGAAAAGAAGATCTCGAGGACAGATCCTGAGAGTGGTTGGTTCCACAAGGGGGAACACAAGGAAGTATTTGCCTATTCTGCCCAAGTAGCGTGTGATAAGCATGGTTGGGCCTTGGCTTATACGGTTGAAGGAGGAAAGGTTCATGATAGTCAGGCTTTCCCTACCCTCTTTGCCAAGATTGAGCCTTTTCATCCAACCTATCTCATCGCAGATGCCGGTTATAAAACCCCAAGTATTGCAAAATTTTTGTTAGACAGAGAGATCACCCCTGTCTTCCCCTATACCCGCCCCAAGGGAATAAGGGGGAACTTAAGACCCAGTAATTTTGTTTACGATGCCTTCTATGACTGTTACTTATGTCCAGAGAATCAAGTATTAGCCTATCGCGCGACGACCCGAGCAGGTTATCGTGAGTATAAGAGTAATCCCAAAGTATGTGCTTCTTGTCCCCTATTATCCGTTTGTACCCAAAGCCAAAATCACCAAAAAGTCATCACAAGGCATGTATGGAAAGATGCGCTTGAATATTGTGAAGAGATTCGACACCAAAGAGGGATGAAGGAGCTCTATAAGAAGCGCAAAGAAACCATCGAGAGGCTCTTTGGGACCGCCAAAGAATACCACAACCTCCGTTATACAAGAGAGAAAGGCAAGTCCAAGATGGAAGATAAGGTTGGGCTTACTTTGGCGTGTTTGAATCTCAAAAAACTAGTAAAAATGAGGGTGGGGAAGCCTTTTTATTTTGTTCAAATGATCATTATTCTATCAAAAGATGGCATTTTAGCCTGACAAACAGAAAAAGACAAACACCATTCGGAATGTTTGTCTTCGGTCTGGAAGAACAGCAATAGGCTGTTCTTTTTTGTAGTAGGATGACAAGTATGACATGTACGTTATTCCATATGTATTATATACTTTATGTAAACAAGGAACATAAAGGAGTCGTAGGATATGGAATTTGAAG
>NZ_JBEPMK010000008.1:0-69515 GCF_040545695.1 Streptococcus gallinaceus
TATTTTTAATCATATCGGGAAGTAGCTCAGCTTGGTAGAGTACTTGGTTTGGGACCAAGGGGTCGCAGGTTCGAATCCTGTCTTCCCGATTTGTAAGGACTCATTGTCAACTGTAGTGGGTGACTACTAATTAACATCTAGAGAGAATCACATTGTTTCTCTCTTTTTTGATGTTTAAAGCGATGATGATTTTAGTTTTAAAGTTCTTAAAATTTCTGAAACCAAAAGCTTTTCGTTTAATATCTTTAATTAACTTATTAGTTGCTTCTAATTTGGCATTTGAATATGGCAATTCCAATGCGTTTTTGATGTAGACTTTATAACGGATGAAGGTTTTTAAATCCCCTGTCAAAGTAAGTATTCGCTAGGGATTTGTTCTCTTCAATTAAATCAAAGAAATGAACCGTATTCTTCTCTTGAAAGTGAAAAAGTAACAGTTGATATAAATTGTAGTAAAAGCGGAGTTCATCTGAAAATTGTAAAGCCTTCTCAACGAATTCTTTAGGTGCCCTAGTTTCCCTAAGAGTCCGCGAGTAGAAAGTTTTATCGGATAGTTTACGACTATCCTTATGCAATATTCTCCAGTGATTGTTCATGATTCGGTAAGGAAGTGATTGCTTGTCAAATTGCTTCATAATAGCGATACGAGTTGCCATCATGGCCCGGTTGAGATGTTGAATGATATGAAAACGATCCAGAACAATCTTTGCATTAGGGAATAGTTGTTTGAGAATTGGGATATAGGAACCGGACATATCAACAGTCACAACTTTAACCCTTTCACATATCTTTCTAGAATACTTGTAGAAATAGTTTTTGATGGTAGTTTGTCTGTTGTTTTCAAGGATAGTCACTATGTTTTTTGTTTGATAATCTTGAGCGATAAAGGCTAATTTCCCTTTGTTTCTAGAGAATTCATCAATGGATAAGATTTTAGGTAGTTTATCAAATGACTCTTTGAAGGTAAACTGTGCTAACTTTCTTTGAACAGTTGAAACAGAAACGTGAGTAAGCTCGGCGATATCGGTATTAGTTAATTTATCAGTATGAGCCTCAGTGATTTTCTTCCAAACAGTCTCAGAAATTTGATGGTTTTTCTGTACAAGAGAGGTTTCGGCTACAGTGATTCTCTTACAAACTTTACATTGGAAACGACGTTTTTTAAGTTTAACAAGTGTTGGTAAACTTCGCATGTCTAGAATAGGAATAGTAGATACTCTTTGAAAGTCATACTTAATTCTCTTCCCCTTACAGTTAGGGCAGGGACTAGGCTTATAACCTAGTGTTGCATTGACACAAATGTGAGTCTTATATTCTATTATTGATTCAATGGCTATATTTTTATCTTTAATTCCAAGCAGTTCTGTGTTATTATGAATATGTTCCATATGACTCTTTCTAATGATAGTTTGGTCGCTTTTCATTATAAGTCATGTGGGATTTTTTGTATATTCAAAAAAGCTCCATAATCTCAATAGTGGATTTGCCCACTACAGAAATTATAGAGCCTTTGTAAGACAACCTAGGATTGTCTTTTTGTTTTGTTAAAATTAGGAATTTGGTATACTATTCTTATGAAAAAATTAAGTGATTCCTTGAGTGTTTTACCTGGAGTTGGGCCTAAATCAGCTGAAAAATTTTTGAAAATTGGTCTTGAGACTGTTGAAGATATACTGATTTATTATCCTTTTCGCTATGAGGATTTTCAGGAAAAGTCTATTTTTGACTTGTCTGATGGGGAAAAGGTTTTGTTAACTGGTGAGGTCGTTACTCCGGCTAACGTGCAATATTATGGATATAAGAGAAATCGTTTGCGATTTTCAATAAAAAAAGATGAAGTAGTCGTCTCCGTTTCTTTTTTTAATCAGCCATATTTAGCAGAGAAGGTTGAAATAGGGACAAGCATCGCTATTTGGGGCAAATGGGATAAGGCTAAAGCGACCTTAACGGGAATGAAAATTCTTTCTCAGTCAGTGGATGATTTGCAACCAGTTTATCATGTGGCTCAGGGTGTGACGCAAAAGAGCGTCGAAAAGTTAGTAAAGTCAGCCTTTGACTTGGGATATTTGGAATTGTTGACGGAGAATTTACCAGTCGCGATTTTAGAAAAGTATCGGTTGATGCCAAGAAAAGAAGCTGTTTATGCTATGCATTTTCCTAAGGATTTATCTGACTATAAACAGGCTTTGCGTCGTGTTAAATTTGAAGAATTGTTCTATTTTCAGATGAATCTTCAAGATGTTAAGTCGAGGAATCGCTTGGCTAGGGATGGTGCTATAATCCAGTATGATGATAAGTTGGTTGAGAATGAGATACAGAGACTTCCTTTTAAATTGACAGAAGCACAGCAATTGGCTTTGTCTGAAATTTTATCAGATATGAATTCGAGTGCGCATATGAATCGTCTTCTGCAAGGAGATGTGGGATCCGGGAAGACGGTTGTAGCGGGACTAGCTATGTTTGCATCTTATACGGCTGGTTTTCAGTCAGCGCTTATGGTTCCTACGGAAATATTGGCGGAGCAGCATTGTGAATCGCTGCGGGAATTGTTCCCAGATTTGTCCATTGTTTTATTGACTGGTGGAATGAAGGCGGCTCCTCGAAAGGCTGCTTTGGCTGCTATTGCTTCGGGGGAAGTAGATTTGATTGTGGGGACTCATGCGCTGATTCAAGATGGGGTGGAATTTCATAATTTGGGGCTGGTTATAACAGATGAACAGCATCGATTTGGGGTCAATCAGAGGAGAGAATTGCGTGAAAAAGGAGAGAATCCAGATGTCTTGATGATGACTGCGACGCCTATCCCTAGGACATTGGCCATTACAGCTTTTGGGGAGATGGATGTGTCGGTCATCAATCAACTTCCTGCGGGGCGCAAGCCGATTGTGACACGTTGGGTTAAGCATGAGCAGATGTCAACTGTTTTAGAGTGGCTGAATAAGGAGGTTGCACGTGGTGCTCAGGTATATGTTATTTCTCCGTTAATTGAGGAATCAGAAAGTTTGGATCTTAAAAATGCGATAGCTTTAGAAGAAGAGTTGGCGACTTATTTTACTGGGCGGTCACAGGTTTCACTTTTGCATGGTAAGATGAAGGCAGACGAAAAAGAAGCGGTTATGCAGGATTTCAAGGAGAAACGAACGGATATCTTGGTTTCTACAACGGTGATTGAAGTTGGGGTCAATGTCCCTAATGCGACGGTGATGATGATTATGGATGCGGATCGATTTGGCTTGAGTCAGCTGCACCAGTTACGCGGTCGTGTCGGTCGGGGCCACAAGCAGTCCTATGCAATTTTGGTAGCTAATCCCAAGACAGAGTCTGGTAAGCAACGTATGAAAATTATGATGGAGACGACAGATGGTTTTGTCTTGGCCGAGGAAGATTTGAAAATGCGAGGTTCTGGAGAGATCTTTGGAACCAAGCAATCTGGTATTCCAGAATTTAAGGTGGCAAATTTAGTAGATGATTTTGCGATTTTGGAAGAGGCTAGAAGGACCGCAGCAGCGATTACATCAGAAAAAAACTGGCGCCACAATCCTGACTGGGCTTTTCTAGTAGAAAACTTGAAGGAAAAAGAAGAATTAGATTAAGTTTTGTTTTAGAAAAAATTTCGTTTTCTTTAAGTTTGAGATTGTAGAATGGTTTCAATCAAAGAAAGGAAGTTTAATTATGAAGATTTCAATCCAATATAGTACACAACTCTCTACTGTAATCGTGAAGGAAAATCAGTATCCTACAAAAATAGAAGAAAACCAGTCCTCAAATGAGACTGGTTCTTTTTTATCCTTGGATATAATCGGCGAGTTCTTGGCCTGCTAGACCCTCATTCAAGGCAATCAAGAGTTTGATTCGGGCTTTAGTAGCATTTAATTCTTTGACAAAAAGGACGCCCTTTTCTTGAAGTTGCACTCCTCCGCCCTGGTAAGCATAGACAGGTTCAGCAATGCCGTTGAAGCAACGGGAGACGAGCACGAGAGGAATACCAGCTTCTAGAAAACGGTCAAGTGATGGCAAAATGGTTAAGGGAAGATTTCCCGCACCTAAGGCTTCAATGACTAGTCCTGAGATGGCTTCGAGGTTTAAGCTGTCGAGTAGGAGTGGTTCCATGTCTGTGTAAGCCTTGATAATTGGGACAGTTCCTTGGACTGTTTGCAAATCAAAACGAACTCTTGGGTCGGTTGTTTTGAAGTAGAGAATTTCTCTTTTGGTTACTAGTCCAAGTGGCCCATGAGTTGGAGTTTGGAAGGTTGAGACATTGGTGGTATGGGTTTTTGTGACATACTTTGCTGCGTGAATTTCATCGTTCATAACGACTAAGACACCTTTGTCTGCAGATTGAGAATCTGATGCGACCCGTAGGGCGCTGAGATAATTGTAAACGCCATCGCTTCCCAATTCATTTGAAGAACGCATGGCTCCAGTGAGAACAATGGGTTTTTGAGGGATAGCCATGGTGTCTAAAAAGTAGGCAGTTTCTTCCAGTGTATCTGTACCATGTGTAATCACAAATCCATCAAAATTTTCCTGCTCGGTCTTGATTTTTTTGTAGAGTTGTAGGATATGCTGGAGAGTCATATGCGGGCTGGGAATATTGAAAAAGTCAAGTGAGGTTACTTCAATATGAGGCAAGGGGCTATTGATTTGCGTCATTGGGTTGATGTGGCTGGAGGTTACTGCACCGGATGCGTCGGCTTGCATGGAGATGGTACCGCCAGTGTGAAGTACGAGTATTTTTTTCATAATTTTTTCAGTTTCTTTCAAAATATGCTATACTAATTGTATCATAAATGGGGAAAGATGGTGGTTTGTTTGGCGATAAAAGCGGTATTTTTTGATATTGATGGTACCTTGCTGACAGACCATCGTGTGGTTCATCAGACGACGATTGCAGCAATTAATCAATTGAAAAAACAAGGGATTTTGGTCGGTCTAGCGACCGGACGAGATCCGCGATTTGTCTTGAAATATATGGCTTCTTTGAGTATTGATTTTGTGGTAGCTTATAACGGGCAATATATTTTTTCTCGTGATGGGGTGATTTTTGCTAAGGAGTTGCAGCGTGTAGATATGGAAAATCTGATTGCTTACGCTCAGCGGCACAAGCAGGATGTTACTTTGGGAACTGCAACGGGATTTGTAGGAAGTAGCATCATGAACATGGGAATGGGAGACCTGTCTTATCGGATTACCCGTTTGATTCCGTCTTGGTTGACACGCATGGTCAATCTTATCTTAAATCGTTGGGTTCGCAAATTGGCGCCTCAAAAATCAGAGAATTTAATGGGGTTATTGCAGCAGCCGATTTATCAAATGGTTGTTTTGGCGACGGAATTTGAAACCAAGAAAATGCAAAAGGCATTTCCGAACTTAGAATTTACACGGTCTAGTCACTATGCTGCAGATATTATTAGCAAATATTCTTCTAAGTTGGCTGGGATTGCGCGTTTGGGAGAAAGCTACGACTTTTCTTTATCGGAAGTGATGGCTTTTGGAGATGCCAACAACGATATTGATATGCTACGTGGGGTTGGTTTTTCGGTTGCCATGGGAAATGCATCGCGAAAGGTCAAGCTGGCAGCAACTTATGTAACAGAAAGTAACAACCGTGATGGGATTTTTCAAGCTTTAGCAGCGGCAGGCTTGGTCAGTGAGGACGAACATGTTTCAGAGTAAGGATGAGAAATTTAATCAAGTCAAGGCTTTTCATGCAGTCATGGACGGTCAGACGCAAGAGGTGGCGCATGCTTTTGATGCACAAACTGCAGCACATCGAGCGGATTTTAAATTGGAAGAACTGGTGGAGTTTTTACGTGCTAGTGTAGACAGCGAGGAGGCATTTGATGAGGCTGTAGCTAATCTGCACTTGGCCTTGGATAAGGCTGTTGAGAAGGTCAAAGGAAAGATTGCCCCGCAGCATTCCTTGGTTGGGCAGGTTGACGCCTTGATAGATATTCTCTATTTTACTTATGGTTCCTTTGCCTTGATGGGAGTGGATCCACAGCCGATTTTTGAGATTGTACATGCGGCTAATATGGGGAAAATCTTTCCAGATGGACAGGCGCATTTTGACCCAGTTACCCATAAAATTTTGAAACCAGCTGATTGGGAAGAAAAATTTGCTCCTGAGCCAGCTATTTTGAAGGAATTAGAAAAGCAACTTTCGAGATGAAAAAAGAACCTAGGACTCTTGTCCTAGGTTCTTTTTTTGTAATTTTAGCAATTTGACGCAGGGGTTGACTGAATGTTCTTATTCCTTGTTGTGCAAGTAATTAGTCAACCGTGCGGTGGTGGGATTAGAAGGTTTGGGAGACCTTTTAATCTGGAAGTCGACAAAATTGATTTCTATGAAATCACGATTGTTGTCCCACTCTCTTTCTTATAAACTTTTATCGCCATCGCGTACAATGAGGATATCAATTGGTGCGTGACGCATGATGTATTCGGATGAGGAACCGATGAGGATGCGTTCGAAGGCGTTGAGTCCTGTTGCCCCAAGTAGCATGAGGTCGGCACCTGTTTGTTGAGGAATGTCTTCGGCTAGTAGCACTTTTGGGTTACCAAATTCGATGATGATAGAGACATCTTCGACCCCAGCTTCAGTAGCAGTTGCTTGGTATTCAGCTAACAATTCCTTGGCTTCGGCTTCTAATGTTTCATAGACAGAGGCATCAAAGGCGGCTACATTATGAAGAGCGCGTGTATCAATAACATGAGCGATAACGAGACGAGCTTGATTGCGCTTTGCGACATGGATGGCTTTGTGGAGGGCAAGTTCTGCACCAACAGATCCATCAACGGCAACTAAAATAGTGTGATAAGATTGGGTCATAAGTCTTCACTCCTTTCACTTATGTCTATATTGTAAGCCTTTTCAGCAAAAAAGTAAACTCTTTCTTGTTATTTTCTGGTAATTAGGCTAAAATAATAGCAATAGAAAGTCGAGGTAATCTCCATGAGAGAAATTAATAAGTCAATGAAATTGGAAGATGTGGCCTACGATATTCGTGGACCAGTTTTGGATGAAGCCAATCGGATGCGAGCCAATGGCGAGAAAATTTTGCGTTTGAATACTGGTAATCCAGCTGAATTCGGTTTTACTGCGCCAGATGAAGTCATCCGTGATTTGATTACCAATGCGCGACATAGTGAAGGGTATTCGGATTCCAAAGGGATTTTTTCTGCTAGAAAAGCCATTATGCAGTATTGTCAACTCAAGGAATTTCCTGATGTAGATGTGGATGATATTTACCTTGGAAATGGTGTTTCAGAGCTAATTTCGATGTCTATGCAAGCCTTGCTTGATAACGGCGATGAAGTCTTGGTGCCTATGCCAGATTATCCCTTGTGGACGGCTTGTATTAGCCTTGGTGGTGGACATGCGGTGCACTATCTCTGTGATGAAGAGGCTAACTGGTATCCAGATATTGATGATATTAAGTCGAAAATTACACCGAATACCAAGGCGATTGTCATTATCAATCCCAATAATCCAACAGGAGCCTTGTATCCAAAGGAAATCTTAGAAGAAATTGTGGAGATTGCCCGTCAAAATGACTTGATTATCTTTGCGGATGAAATCTATGACCGCTTGGTAATGGATGGTGGAGAGCACATTGCCATTGCTAGTTTGGCACCGGATGTCTTCTGTGTGTCTATGAATGGTCTGTCAAAATCACATCGTGTTGCTGGTTTCCGTGTTGGTTGGATGGTCTTGTCTGGTCCTAAAAAACATGTCCAGGGCTATATCGAAGGACTGAATATGTTGTCTAACATGCGACTTTGCTCAAATGTTTTGTCACAGCATATTGTACAAACGTCTTTAGGTGGTGTTCAGTCTATTGATAAATTATTACTACCGGGTGGTCGTATCTACGAGCAACGGAATTTCATTTATGAAGCGATCAATAACATTCCAGGTTTGTCAGCTGTTAAACCGCAGGCTGGATTGTATATTTTCCCAAAAATCGATCGCAATATGTATGCCATAGATGATGATGAGAAATTTGTCTTGAATTTCCTAAAACAGGAAAAAATCATGTTGGTGCACGGTCGTGGATTTAACTGGAAAGACCCAGATCACTTCCGAGTTGTCTATCTTCCACGTGTAGAAGAATTGTCAGAAGTGCAAGAAAAGATGACGCGTTTCTTGCAACAATATCGTCGCTAAAGCAACTCTCCTTTAGGAGAGTTTTTTTAATTGTCTGCATAAATAAAACAATACTTAATTTTCTGATAATTGTTGAAATTCAATTTGTTTTTTGTTATACTGGAAACAATTATAGTATAACGAGGAAATTATGGTTACATTACTTGAAAAAACACGCAACATTACCTCTATTTTGAAACGCTCAGAGGAAAAATTAGCAGAGGAATTACCTTACAATGCGATTGCGAGCCAGTTGGCAGATATCATTGACTGTAATTCCTGTATCGTGAATTCAGCTGGTTTGGTGTTGGGTTATAGTTTGAAATATGAGTTCAACAATGATCGAACAGAGTCTTATTTCCAGAACAAGCATTTTCCAGATGAGTTTGTCAATGCAGCAGCAGCTGTGTATGACACAGAAGCAAATTTGCCGATTGAGAGCGACTTGACAGCCTTTCCGATTGAGGCGCGTGAAGTCTATCCAAACAGTGTGACAACACTTGCTCCTATTCATGTGACAGGAATCCGTTTTGGTTCATTGTTGATTTGGCGCAATGATGGTCAATTTAGCGAAGATGACTTGATTTTGGTGGAAATTGCAGCAACTGTAGTTGGTATTCAATTGTTGAACTTCCAACGGGAAGAAGATGAGAAAAATATTCGTCGTCGTGCAGCTGTTAACATGGCGGTTAATACACTTTCTTATTCTGAAATGAAGGCTGTTTCAGCGATTTTGGGCGAGTTGAATGGCAATGAAGGTCAGTTGACAGCTTCAGTGATTGCAGACCGAATCGGGATTACACGTTCCGTGATTGTCAATGCACTTCGTAAACTTGAAAGTGCAGGGATTATTGAAAGCCGTTCATTGGGGATGAAGGGGACTTATCTTAAGGTCTTGATTCCAGCTATTTTTGATGAGATTAAGAAACGAGATTATTAGAAAAGCATGACAAAAGCACTGATTTCAATTGATTATACTCTTGATTTTGTGGCAGATGATGGGAAGCTGACGGCTGGTTTGCCAGCCCAAGCTATTTCTCAGACTATTGCTCAGGTGACACAGGAAGCTTTTGAGCGAGGGGACTACATCTTTTTTGCCATTGATGGTCATGATGAGGGGGATATTTTTCATCCGGAAACCAAGCTATTTCCACCGCACAACTTGATGGGGACCAGTGGTCGCCAGTTGTACGGGGGCTTGGCAGATTTTTATGCGCAACATGGTCAGGATGAGAAAGTGTTTTGGCTGGACAAACGTCATTATTCTGCTTTTTCAGGAACGGATTTGGATATTCGTTTACGAGAGCGGGGTGTCCGTACAGTTATTTTGACAGGAGTGCTGACAGATATTTGTGTGTTGCATACCGCAATTGATGCCTACAATCTAGGTTATCAGATTGAGGTGGTTGCATCGGCGACGGCGAGTCTGACTGAAGAAAATCATCTCTGGGCTCTGGCCCATTTTCAACATGTCCTAGGAGCTAAGATTATCGAATAGAGAGAACCGAGTCTGTACTCGGTTTTTTACATTTTTTCATCGGATAGTTCTGTCATTCAACTAGCTGATTTTATGGTATAATAATAGAGATTGTATGAAAGGAAGGAGGCTTCTGTGAAAGGAATTGTTAGGTGGCTGAGAAACCTGATTTTTGTACTTTTACTGCTCGTTGGCTCTTACATAGCCTATGTATTTCTAGATTACCATAGAATTCCTGATCATCAAGCCTTGCAAATTGTGCAAAAAGGGAAGGATAGTGAATTAGAGGCGGAGAAAGATTACTCTATCATGACCTACAATGTTGGGTTTGGAGCTTATTTGCCTGATTTTTCTTTTTTTATGGATGGTGGCAAATCTTCCTGGGCTAAAAGTGAGACTAGTGTGCAGCAGACTTTGGATGCGATTGGGGAAATGGTGTCCAAGGAAAATCCTGATTTTTCACTTTTTCAGGAAGTTGATTTAGCTGGTACGCGGTCCTACAATGTCAATCAATACGGTCTTTTGCAAGAACACTTGAAAAAGCAAAGTTCAACTTTTGCAGTAAATTATGATTCCAGTTTTCTCTTTTATCCCCTAGGGCAACCTCATGGTAAAAATCGGTCTGGTTTGGCGACTTTTGCCAAGACAGGTATCAAGTCTGCTCAAAGACGGAGTTTGCCCATTAGCAATGGATTTAGTAAGTTTTTTGACTTGGATCGTGCCTATAGTGTCCAGCGGTTTGCGGTGGAAAATGACAAGGAATTGGTCCTCATCAATGTCCATCTGTCTGCCTATAGTCAGGATAAAAATGTACGAAACGGTCAGATGAAAATGCTGACGGATGAGATGGAATCAGCTTATGCCAAGGGAGATTATATCATCGTAGGTGGTGACTTGAACCATGATTTGGAGGCGGCAGAGGGAGAAAATCCTGGTGGGCGTTCTTGGACGGTTGCCTTTCCTAGAAAGGCCTTGGGAGAACATTTTTCTCTAGCAATGGATGGGCTGACGGACGCGCAGCGCTTGTCACTGGGGCATTCGGCACGTGATGCCAATGAAGCCTATCAAGTCGGCCGGACATTTACAGTAACAGTGGATGGCTTTATCATCTCAGACAATGTGGCGGTAACGGATTACCATTTGTTAAAAACAGGTTATGCCTACTCGGATCATGATCCTGTTGAGATGCGTTTTTATTTGAAAAAAGATTAACCTAGTCAGTAGGATTGAAAGGAATATAAAATGAAAATTTCTGAAGAAGAAGTTCGTCATGTAGCGAACTTATCAAAATTAGCATTTTCAGATCAGGAAACGACTGAATTTGCAACGACCCTATCGAAAATTGTCGACATGGTTGAATTGTTGAATGAAGTGGATACGACTGGAGTTCCTGTGACTTCAACCATGGCAGATCGCAAGACAGTTGTGCGTGCAGATGTGGCGGAAGCAGGAACAAATCGTGAAGAGCTCTTTAAAAATGTGCCTGAAAAAGAAAATAACTTTATCAAGGTACCGGCCATTTTGGAAGATGGAGGAGATGCCTAATGTCTTTAAATCATAAAACTATCTCAGAACTGCACGAACTTTTGGTTTCTAAAGAAATTTCTGCGGTTGAGTTAACCCAAGAAACACTTTCAGATATTAAAAAACGTGAGGAAGCTATTGGTTCTTTCGTTACTATTGCAGAAGAAACTGCCTTAGCGCAAGCTGCGGCTTTGGACGAAAAAGGAATCGATGCCGACAATGTCATGGCAGGAATTCCGCTTGCGGTCAAAGATAATATCTCGACGAAAGGAATTTTGACAACAGCAGCCTCAAAAATGCTCTACAACTACGAGCCAATCTTTGATGCAACAGCCGTTGCCAATGCCTATACAAAGGACATGATTGTCATCGGAAAGACCAACATGGACGAGTTTGCCATGGGTAGTTCTGGTGAAACTTCTTACTTTGGTACTACGAAAAATGCTTGGGATCAAACCAAGGTTCCTGGTGGGTCATCCAGTGGTTCAGCTGCAGCTGTTGCGTCTGGTCAAGTTCGTTTGTCACTGGGTTCAGATACGGGCGGTTCTATCCGTCAACCAGCAGCCTTTAATGGTATCGTTGGTCTCAAACCAACTTACGGCACAGTTTCTCGTTTTGGCTTGATTGCTTTTGGTTCGTCTCTTGACCAGATTGGTCCATTTGCTCCAACGGTTGAAGAAAATGCGCAACTGCTCAATGTGATTGCTGGAAAAGATGCCAAGGATGCGACTTCGGCTCCTCTTGAAATTGCGGATTACACGTCAAAAATTGGTCAAGATATCAAAGGAATGAAAATCGCTCTTCCCAAAGAATATTTGGGAGAGGGTATTGATCCAAAAATCAAGGAAAATATCCTAGCAGCGGCCAAGCATTTTGAAAAACTAGGAGCTGTGGTTGAAGAAGTTAGCCTGCCACATAGCAAGTATGGCGTTGCGGTTTACTACATCATCGCCTCATCTGAAGCTTCCTCTAACTTGCAACGCTTTGACGGTATCCGCTATGGTTTCCGTGCTGAGGATGCGACGAATCTAGAAGAAATCTACGTTAATACGCGTAGCCAAGGTTTTGGTGAAGAGGTCAAACGCCGTATCATGCTTGGAACCTTCAGCTTGTCATCTGGTTACTACGATGCTTACTTCAAGAAAGCTGGTCAGGTGCGTACCCTCATTATTCAAGATTTTGAGAAGATCTTCGCGGACTATGACTTGATTTTGGGACCAACAGCACCGACAGTTGCCTTTGACTTAGATAGCCTGACTCACGATCCTGTTGCCATGTACTTGGCGGATCTCTTGACCATTCCAGTCAATTTGGCGGGTCTTCCCGGTATTTCCTTGCCATCAGGATTTGTGGATGGCTTGCCAGTTGGCTTGCAGTTGATTGGTCCAAAATACTCAGAAGAGATCATTTATCAAGCAGCGGCAGCATTTGAAGCCACAACAGATTACCATAAGCAACAACCGATTATTTTTGGAGGTGCTAACTAATGAACTTTGAAACCATTATTGGACTTGAAGTCCACGTTGAATTAAACACCAATTCGAAAATTTTCTCACCAACGCCAGCTCATTTCAGTGATGACCCAAATAGCAACACAAACGTTGTTGACTGGTCATTCCCGGGTGTTTTGCCTGTGATGAACAAGGGTGTTATTGATGCAGGAATTAAGGCTGCGCTTGCTCTGAATATGGATATTCACAAGCACATGCACTTTGACCGCAAAAACTATTTCTACCCAGATAATCCCAAAGCTTACCAAATTTCTCAATTTGATGAGCCGATTGGTTACGATGGCTGGATTGACATCACGCTTGAAGATGGTTCGACTAAAAAAATCCGCATTGAGCGTGCCCATTTGGAAGAAGATGCGGGTAAAAATACTCACAGTACAGACGGTTATTCCTATGTTGACCTCAACCGTCAAGGTGTGCCATTGATTGAAATTGTATCTGAAGCAGATATGCGTAGTCCAGAAGAGGCCTATGCCTACCTGACGTCTCTTAAAGAAATCATCCAGTACACAGGCATCTCTGATGTGAAGATGGAAGAGGGATCTATGCGTGTGGATGCGAATATTTCTCTTCGTCCTTACGGTCAAGAAGCCTTTGGTACCAAGACAGAGTTGAAAAATCTCAACTCATTTAGCAATGTCCGCAAAGGTCTCGAGTTTGAAGTGGAGCGCCAAGCGAAAATCCTTCGTAGTGGTGGACAAATTCAACAAGAAACGCGTCGTTACGATGAAGCCAATAAGGGAACTATCCTCATGCGTGTCAAAGAAGGGGCAGCTGACTACCGTTACTTCCCAGAGCCTGACCTACCGCTTTATGTGATTGACGATGCTTGGATTGAGGACATGCGTCAGGAATTACCAGAATTTCCAAAAGCACGTCGTGCGCGCTATGTGGCAGACCTCGGCCTGTCAGCCTATGATGCAGGTCAATTGACAGCGACCAAGAACTTGTCAGACTTTTTTGAAAAAGCAGTGGCACTTGGTGGCGATGCCAAACTCGTATCTAACTGGCTCCAAGGTGAGGTTGCTCAGTATCTCAATGCGGAGTCAACTAGTCTTGAAAACATCGCCCTAACACCAGAAAACTTGGTGGAAATGATTGCCATTATCCAAGACGGTACCATCTCTTCTAAGATTGCCAAGAAAGTCTTCGTTCACTTGGCGAAAAACGGTGGTTCTGCGCGTGAGTACGTGGAAAAAGCAGGACTTGTTCAAGTCTCTGACCCAGCGGTCCTTATCCCAATTATCCACCAAGTCTTTGCAGACAATGAGGCAGCTGTTGCCGACTTCAAGTCAGGTAAACGCAACGCCGACAAGGCCTTTACAGGCTTCCTCATGAAAGCCACAAAAGGACAAGCCAACCCTCAAGTCGCACAACAATTGTTGGCACAAGAATTGGCTAAACTATTGGATTAAACAAACAATGATAAAAAGAGTGATTGAGCTAGATTTATGTAACTCGAATCACTCTTTTTAGTTATTTCTAATTATATATTCTTCAAATGACTTGTTCGAAAACCGGACAAGCTATTTTTATGTTTGCCTGACTGTTAGGTTAGGTGCTATTTATTTACTGGTCCCACGCAGCGTTAGTTTGGTTGCTAGCTGGATCATACGAGGAATGGTAGGGCTATCTGCGGATAAGATAGCATCTAGACTGGTTAGGGCGCTAGCACCCATTTCCTCCGTAAAAACGGTCACACAGGACAGAGCAGGATAAACTTGCTTGGCAACGGCTGTATCATTGAAAGCGATGAGGCTAACTTGCTCAGGGACTTGGATACCTGCTTCCTGGAGGGCCCGAAGGGCACCGATGGCCATGGTATCGCTAGCAATGAAAAAGGCTTGTGGAAGTTGGCTTTTTTTTAGGGCTTGGGTCATGAGTTGGTAGCCGCTATCGCTGGTAAATTGCCCGATGAAGACATGTTCGGGCTTGTAGAGTTTTTTGCTGGTCAGGTAGGATTGAAAAGTTTCAAAACGCGGGTCGAGCAGGGGCTGGGACTTGTCCTCTGTCCATTCTTGTCCAATGAGCAGTCCAATCTCTGTCTGTCCCTGTTGGATAAAATAATCAAGGACATTGCGCGTGGTATGCTGAAAGTCAGTCGTAATACAGGTGTGCCCATTGTTCAAGGTATCACTATCGACGAAGACCAGATGCGGTGAGATACTTTCAAAAATAGCAATTTGGTGCGGACTGTATTTTCCGATAGCAATGATGCCGTCGACCCCATGGGCATCGCTCAGCGGATGGTCATGAAAAATTCGGACTAAATCATAGCCCAGTTCCAAAGCACGCCGTTCAATGCCAATCCGAATGGAATAATAATAAAGGTCGTTGAGCTCTTCATTTTGCGTGTACCATTGAATGATGGCAATTTTTTTCCGATGTGGATAGGCGAGGATATTTTTCTTGTGGCGGGTATAGCCAAGCTGGTCGGCTATTTGGAAAATTCGCTCGCGAGTAGGAGCACTGACGGACATGCTTTCGTCCTTATTGAGTACGCGCGATACGGTAGCAATGGAGACGCCGGCTAATGTTGCGATTTCTTTGATAGTGGCCATATTGTTTTCCTTTTTTATCTAGTAAAACTAGTATAGCATAGTTGGTAAAACTTTAGTAAAAATATTGACAAGAATACTAGAAAAAAATACAATGAAATAAAAACGGTTACAAAAAGGAGAAGTCCATGAATACAACAGAATTGAATCAAGTATTTCAAGCAATTTTTGCTGAACAAGCAGATGCAACTTTTTTCTCACCAGGTCGGATCAATCTGATTGGAGAACATACGGACTATAACGGCGGGCATGTTTTTCCAGCGGCCATTACGCTAGGGACCTATGGTGCGGCTCGTAAGCGTGATGATCGGACTCTTCGTTTTTACTCAGGAAATTTTGAAGACCTAGGTGTCATTGACGTTTCTCTAGATGAATTGGTGTATAAGAAGGAAGATAACTGGGCTAACTATGCGAAAGGTGTCTTGAAATTCTTGCAGGAAGCAGGTCATGTGATTGACAAAGGGATGGATATCTATATCTTTGGGAATATTCCAAATGGTTCTGGTCTGTCGTCATCGGCTTCCTTGGAGTTGCTGATTGGGCTTATAGCAGAAGAGTTGTTTGACTTGAAGCTGGACCGTCTGGACTTGGTCAAAATCGGCAAGCAAACGGAAAATCATTTTATCGGAGTAAATTCTGGTATTATGGACCAATTTGCTATCGGGATGGGTGCGGACAAGCAGGCCATTTACCTAGATACCAATACTTTGGAATATGAGCTGGTTCCGCTTGATTTGGGCGACAATGTCATCGTCATCATGAATACAAATAAGCGTCGTGAATTGGCGGATTCCAAGTACAATGAACGCCGTGCGGAATGCGAAAAAGCAGTTGAGGAGTTAAATGCGGTCTTGGATATTGAGACTCTGGGTCAACTAGATGCGCAGGACTTTGACGAATACGCTTATCTCATCAAGGATGAAAATCGTCTCAAACGCGCCCGCCATGCAGTTCTTGAAAACCAACGGACACTTCAAGCCAAAGCAGCCTTGTTGGCTGGAGAGTTAGAGAAATTTGGCCGTTTGGTCAATGCCTCTCATGTTTCCTTGGAGCATGATTATGAAGTGACAGGTTTGGAGCTAGATACCCTAGCTCATACCGCTTGGGAGCAAGAAGGTGTATTGGGAGCTCGCATGACAGGAGCAGGATTTGGCGGTTGTGGCATTGCCATCGTTGCCAAAGACAAGGTGGACAATTTCATCGAGCAAGTTGGTCAGAAGTACAGCCAAGTGGTCGGTTATACTCCAAGTTTTTATATCGCTGAAATCGCAGCAGGTTCACGTGTTCTTTCACGAAACTAGATAGGAAATCAGATGACAGAGACACTTATTGGAAAATTTATTGAGCAGATTATCGAGCATAGTGACTTTACAGAGCTGGATAGTATTTACCTGAAAAATCGAGTCATGGCTCTGGTCGGTGAAGAGGGGGTAGAGTGTCAGACACAGGCTACAAGCCTCATTGACCTCAAGGATGAACTCTTAACTCTTGCTGTTAAAAATGGGAAATCGGGCGAGCTACTAGAAGAACAGGATATCGTCGGAGCTCAGCTCATGGATTTTGTGACACCAAGTCCTAGTCAGGTCAATCAGCGTTTTTGGGATACCTACCAAGCTCATCCTGAGCAGGCCATTGCTGACTTTTATGCCCTCAGCAAACGCAATGACTATGTCAAGGTCAAGGCCATTGAGCGCAATATCTATTTTCCAGCGGAGACAGAGTATGGTGACTTGGAGATTACCATCAACCTATCCAAGCCCGAAAAGGATCCCAAAGCCATTGCAGCAGCCAAGTTGGCCAAGTCGTCTAGCTATCCTGCCTGCCAGCTTTGTATGGAAAATGAAGGCTACCAAGGTCGTATCAATCATCCAGCACGTGCCAATCATCGTGTCATTCGTTATCAGATGGAAGGGGAAACATGGGGCTTTCAATATTCACCCTATGCCTACTTTAATGAGCATTGTATCTTCTTTTACGGTCAGCATGAGCCGATGCAGATTAGTCCAGTGACTTTCAAGCGTCTCTTGGACATCGTTGAGCAGTTTCCAGGTTATTTTGCGGGTTCCAATGCCGACTTGCCGATTGTCGGTGGATCGATTTTGACACATGAGCATTACCAAGGAGGACGGCATACCTTTGCCATGGAAAAGGCAGAGCTGGACAGAGAGTTTACCTTTGCAGGATTTGAGCAAGTGCGAGCAGGGATTGTTAAATGGCCCATGTCTGTCTTACGCCTGACCAGTGTTTCTAAGCAGGACTTGCTGGGCTTGTCAGAAAAAATTCTGACGGCGTGGCAGACTTACTCAGACCCAGCAGTCGGTATTTTAGCGTACTCAAACGGACAAGTACATCATACCATCACCCCGATTGCTCGTCGAAAGGGAGACTTGTTTGAATTAGACTTGGTTTTGAGAGACAATCAAACTTCGGAAGAATTTCCAGATGGTATTTATCATCCCCACCAAGATGTTCAGCACATCAAGAAAGAAAATATCGGGCTGATTGAGGTGATGGGGCTGGCTATTTTACCGCCTCGTCTTAAGGATGAATTGGCTGTTGTGGCAGATTATTTGCTAGGCAAGGTGGATGCTGTGGCAGATTATCATCAAGAATGGGCTGATGATCTCAAAGCAGCTCATCCAGAAGTAACGGAAGCGACGGTTGCTAGTACCGTTCAGACAGCAGTGGGGCAGGTATTTAGTCGTGTGCTAGAGGATGCGGGTGTCTATAAACGAACAGAAGAAGGGCAAGCCGCCTTCATGCGTTTTGTAGATAGCATTGGTCTTGTTTGATGAGGTAGAAAAAGAACCTAGGGCGTCTGTCCTAGGTTCTCTACTGTTGCAATTTAGGTAGAACTGTTGGTTGACTGAAATGCTAACCCGTTCATTTTAGGAAAAACGTAAAAAAGTGAACAAACCGAAATTCATTGTTCGGAAAGTCTGAATAATTCCCTTTTAAGATGGAAAATTTGTTATAATAGAGACTGCAAATAAAGAAAAGTTAGAAGAAAAAATGAGAAAATATCAGGAAATTTTCAATGATTTGAAAGAAAAAATTATCCAACACGTTTATCCAGTAAACAGTTTATTGCCGACGGAAGAACGGTTGCAAGAGCAATACCAAGCCAGTCGGGCAACCATTCGCAAATCCTTGGAGATGCTGACCGAGCAGGGATTTATCCGACGCCAACAAGGACGTGGCACTCTAGTTATCCAAAGTGAACAGTTGAACTTTCCGCTTTCTGGTCTCAACAGTTACCGCGAAGTGAGTACCAGTATGAATCTCAATGTACATACTCAAATGATTTCGTTGGAAAAGAAAAAGGTGACATCTTCCTTGGCCAAGCAGTCTGGTTTTAGAACAGGTCAAGAGGTTTGGAAGATTATTCGTATTCGGTACTTGGAAGGCAAACCTGCTATCGTGGATACGGATTATTTCCGGACGGACTTGGTGCCAGAAATGCCTCGAGAAGCTGTTGAAGACTCGATTTATGCTTATGTTGAAGAAGAATTGGGACTGTCTATTGCTTATGCTCGCAAAGAAATTACAGTTGAGCATACGAGTCTTCAAGAAAAAATTTGGTTGGATACGCGAGATGAGAGTTTGGTCTTGATAAAATCAGAAGTCTTTTTAGAAGATGGACCGCAATTTCAATATACGGAAAGCCGACACCGCTTGGATAAGTTCAAATTTATCGATTATGCCCGTCGGAAGAGGTTAAAGAGGGATGCGAATGAAGGAGACAACTAAAGGAACAATCTATACCTTGATTGCCGGTACGGCTTGGGGGATTTCAGGGGTAAGCGGTCAAGTGCTGATTGCAAATGGGATCAGTGTCATTCAGATTACCAGTCTACGTTTGCTGATTGCGGGTTTGTTTTTGTTAGTATTGGCACAAATGACCGCTCCAGACAATCTAAAACGAACCCTTCGTGACAAGCGTGCCTTGCTTCATATTTTTATCTTTGGTATGCTGGGAATGGCGTTCAACCAACTGGCCTATCTGGTTGCCATCCAGCACACGAATGCAGGAACGGCAACGGTTCTCCAGTACCTTTGTCCAGTCTTGGTACTGGCTTATACCTGTCTTCACAATCGACAACGGCCGACACTGGTGGAGGTACTGGCTATTTTATTAGCAATTGGTGGTACGGTCTTGATTGCGACTCACGGGCAAGTAACGAGTCTGGCGGTAACTCCACTGGGGTTATTCTGGGGAATCTTCTCCGCTCTGACCTATGCCATTTATATTATTTTGCCAGTTCGCTTGATTCGCGAATTTGGCAGTTTGACCGTCATGGGACTTGGAATGTTATCTGGTGGATTGGTGATGACATTTGGCTTTCAAACTTGGAATTACAGCCTGCCTTTGACGACAAGTAATCTTTTGGCCCTAGTAGGGATAGTCGGTATTGGAACCATTTTTGCCTACACAGTTTTCTTGGAAGGTGTGAGTAAGGTTGGCTCTGCAAAAGGAAGTCTACTCGCTTCTATTGAGCCAGTAGCATCGGTTTTCTTTTCAGTCTTACTGGTCCATGAACTGTTTTATCCCATGGATTTAGTGGGAATGTTATTGATTTTACTCGCCGTTATGGGAATATCCACCAAGGATTTTCTCTTGCAAAAACGGCAGGTGAACGGAGAGAGAAATGATTAAAGAATTTTGTGCGGAAAATCATACAGATATAGCTGCAGCCATTGCTGCTGGGGCTAAGCGGATTGAATTGTGTGATAATTTGGCTGTCGGGGGAACGACTCCCAGCCCTGGGGTCGTGTCTTATGTCTGTCGCTTGGGGGAAGCGCATCAGGTGTCGGTTATGACCATGATTCGGCCCAGAGGTGGGAATTTTGTCTATACCAAAGACGAAATAGGCATCATGATGGAAGATATTGCCATGGCGCGTGCTTGTGGTACGGATGGTGTCGTTTTTGGTGCTTTAAGGCCTGATCATCAGCTGGATAAAAGTAGCATGGAAGCCCTGATTGAGGCTTCTGAAGGTCTCGAAATCGTCTGCCACATGGCATTTGATTTGCTGACGCCAGCGGACCAATTGGAGGCCATTGATTGGTTAGCTAGCCGAGGCGTGACCCGGATTTTGACCCATGGCGGTCCGGCGGGTACTCGCATTGAGGACAACTTCCATTGGTTGGCGCAATTGGTCAATCATGCACAAGGGAACATTGCTATTCTAGCTGGCGGCGGAGTGAGTTTAGAAAACTACCAAGAAGTCATGGCAAAAACGGGCGTGGCAGAAGTGCACGGCACAAAGATTTGTAAACTATAAAAGTCTCTAAGTTATTTCTTAGAGACTTTTTCTTTCAATGACATATTAGGTAGGTTAACGTGGTATTTGATGACGAGGAGACGGATGACCAGCGCAATGGTGAAGAGGGCTATGTAGACAGGGATTCGTGGCAAATGAAAGTCCAAAACCAAAATATGATAGGCGATACCAGCAAAGAATGCAAGAACTGCGTAGACATCTTCCTTGAGGACGATAGGTGTTTCATTGACCAAGAGATCGCGTAAAATACCGCCACCGACACCTGTTAAAGTGGCAAGGATGCCGGAAGTCATAAAGTTTAAGTGCAATTCAACGCCTGCGCTTGCACCAATGAGGGCAAAAATGGCTAAGCCGATGGCATCGAAAACCAGATTGGTAATAGCTAGAAAACGATACATCTGCTGATGTTGTAATTTGTCGGTTTTTCTCGTGATGACAAAGAGATACATAATCAAGGCCACGGCAATGGCAAGATAGATAGAAGTTGGATCTGTTAGCGCAGCGGGAATGCGAGCAGTCATCATATCGCGAATGATTCCGCCGCCGACAGCGGTTAAAATTCCTAGAAGTGTAATACCGAAAATATCTAGATTTTTATTGAAGCCCTTGACCACGCCAGAGACGGCGAAGGCGATGGTGCCGATGTAGTTACAAATTAAAAGAAACAATTCAAATTCCATGTCATCCTCCCTGTGACATATTAACATAAAATGAAAGGCTTTTCAAGATGGCGTGAAAGTTTGTGAAGAAGATAACTTAGCACTAATTGATAGGCAAGCTTAATAGAGTGAAAAGTCAGCTGGGGCAAGGTTTTTTAGAATTTTTGGACAAGAAATGTTCAGACCAATTATTTGCTATTTGTGAATCTTTGGTCTATCATAGTACAGAAAGAGAAATACATTGGAGGAAAATATGGTATCTATTTCAAAAGAGCAACACTTGGATATGTTTTTGAAAATGCAACAAATCCGCGATGTTGATATGAAACTTAATAAATTGGTTCGTCGTGGCTTTGTCCAAGGGATGACTCACTTCTCAGTTGGTGAAGAGGCAGCTTCAGTTGGTGCAATCGCTGACTTGACAGACCAAGATATTATCTTCTCAAACCACCGTGGTCATGGTCAGACAATCGCTAAAGGAATTGACATCAACGCGATGATGGCTGAGCTTGCTGGTAAAGCAACTGGTTCATCAAAAGGTCGTGGTGGGTCTATGCACTTGGCCAACCTTGAAAAAGGAAACTACGGAACAAATGGTATTGTTGGTGGTGGTTATGCCCTCGCAGTTGGTGCAGCCCTTACTCAGCAATACACTGGCACAAACAACATTGTTATCGCCTTTTCAGGTGACTCTGCAACCAACGAAGGTTCATTCCACGAATCTGTAAACTTGGCTGCTGTTTGGAATTTACCAGTTATTTTCTTCATCATCAATAACCGTTACGGTATCTCAACAGATATTAGCTACTCAACAAAAATTCCTCACCTTTACACTCGTGCAGATGCTTACGGCATTCCAGGTCACTATGTTGAAGACGGAAATGACGTTGTTGCCGTTTATGAAAAAATGCATGAAGTGATTGAGTATGTTCGTGCTGGCAATGGTCCTGCTATCGTTGAGGTAGAATCATACCGTTGGTTTGGTCACTCAACAGCGGATGCTGGTGTGTACCGTACAAAAGAAGAAGTGGACAGCTGGAAAGCCAAAGATCCACTTAAAAAATACCGCGCTTACTTGACTGAAAACAAGATCGTTACAGCTGCAGAGTTGGATGCGATTGAAGCACAAGTCGCTGAAGAAGTTGAAGCATCAGTGAAATTTGCTCAAGAAAGCCCAGATCCAGACATCTCAGTAGCTTACGAAGACGTATTTGTAGATTAAGATGTGAAGACGTTAAAAGCACACAGTAAAAATAGGCGGCCAAGCAGAAGTTTATCAAAACTTCGTTGCGAGACCCCCGCAATGACAACTAGGTAAAAGCCAAGTCATGAAACGTAGGCTTTTGCCAGATGTCAACTGCGTTAGAACTAAGAGGGTAGATTTTACCCAGTGCTTAGTCTGAACTCGATTGAATAAAACAATCAACGCAGGAATCACTCCGGCGGATGCCATTGGTTGACCTGCCTACTTGCGACTACAATTTCGTATTTTATAGGATGACAAATCTAAAATCGGTATTTTATTATAGGAGAATAGTTAAATGACTGAAACAAAAGTAATGGCCTTGCGTGAAGCCATCAATCTTGCTCAGAGCGAGGAAATGCGTAAGGATGAAACAGTATTCTTGATGGGTGAAGATGTCGGTATCTACGGTGGTGACTTCGGTACTTCTGTTGGTATGTTGGCAGAATTTGGCGAAAAACGCGTTCGCGACACTCCTATCTCTGAAGCGGCTATCGCTGGTTCAGCAGTTGGTGCAGCCCAAACAGGTCTTCGTCCAATCGTAGACTTGACATTCATGGATTTCGTTACGATTGCACTTGATGCCATTGTTAACCAAGCTGCCAAAACAAACTATATGTTTGGTGGTGGTTTGAAAACACCAGTAACTTTCCGTGTTGCATCAGGTTCAGGTATCGGATCAGCAGCTCAACACTCACAATCACTTGAAGCGTGGTTGACACATATTCCAGGTATCAAGGTCGTTGCACCTGGTACAGTAAATGATGCAAAAGGTCTCTTGAAATCTTCAATCCAAGACAATAACCCAGTTATTTTCTTGGAACCAAAAGCGCTTTATGGTAAAAAAGAAGAAGTCAACCAAGACCCAGACTTCTACATCCCACTTGGTAAAGGGGAAATCAAGCGCGAAGGTACAGACGTAACCATCGTATCATACGGTCGTATGTTGGAACGCGTCTTGCAAGCAGCTGAAGAAGTTGCTGCAGAAGGTATCAGCGTTGAAGTGGTGGACCCACGTACCTTGATTCCGCTTGATAAAGAAATCATCATCAACTCTGTTAAGAAAACTGGTAAAGTTATCTTGGTTAATGATGCCTACAAAACAGGTGGATTTATCGGCGAAATCGCATCAATCATCACTGAAAGTGAAGCATTTGATTACTTGGATGCACCAGTTGTTCGTATCGCATCTGATGATGTCCCTGTTCCTTATGCCAATATCCTTGAAAATGCAGTCTTGCCAAACGTAGAAAAAATCAAAGCTGCAATCTACAAACAAGTGAACCGTGGCTAATTGATAGCCGCCCAAAAACATGCGAGAGCTTGTTCAGTAGCAATCGTCATCGTTTTTAAAAGGTTATCCGTTTCAATCTGGCAGGGCGTCAATCCTGCTAGATTTTACATGTTTTAGAAAGAAGGAAAATTCATGGCAGTAGAAATCATCATGCCAAAGCTCGGTGTTGATATGCAAGAAGGCGAAATTATCGAGTGGAAAAAACAAGAAGGCGATGTTGTCAATGAAGGCGACGTTATCTTGGAAATGATGTCTGACAAAACCAGCATGGAATTGGAAGCTGAAGAGTCAGGTGTCTTGATTAAAATCGTTCGCGGCAATGGCGAAGTTGTGCCTGTTACCGAAGTTATTGGTTACATCGGTGCAGAAGGTGAAACAGTTGATGTGGCTGCAGCAGCAAGTCCAGCACCAGCAGCGGCTCCTGTTCAAGAAGCAGCACCTGCGCCAGTTGCTCCAGTAGCAGCTGAAGTAAAACCAGCCGTAGCACCTCAAGGTGGTGGAAAAGTTCGCGCAACACCAGCAGCTCGCAAAGCGGCAAAAGACTTGGGTCTTGACCTAGGAAGCGTTCCAGGAACAGGTGCCAATGGTCGTGTGCACAAGGTTGACGTAGAAGACTTCAAGAATGCACAACCAAAAGCAACACCACTTGCTCGTAAAATGGCTGCAGATAACGGAATTGACTTGGCTGCTATTGCAGGGACAGGTCATTCTGGTAAGGTTACTAAGGAAGATATCCTTGCTCACCTTGCAGCGCAAGCTCCAGCACAAACGGAAGCAGCAGCTAAGACAGCTGAAAAACCTGCTAAAGAATTGCCAGAAGGCGTGGAAATCATCAAGATGTCTGCTATGCGTAAGGCAATTTCAAAAGGAATGGTCAACTCTTACCTTACAGCTCCAACCTTTACGCTCAACTACGATATTGACATGACAAACCTCATGGCACTTCGTAAACAAATTCTTGAGCCAATCATGAACAAAACAGGTCTCAAAGTAACCTTTACAGACTTGATTGGACTTGCTGTTACACGTACATTGATGAAAGAAGAACACCGTTACATGAACGCTTCACTTATCAATGACGCACAAGAAATCGAATTGCACAAATTTGTCAACCTTGGTATCGCCGTAGGTCTTGATGAAGGACTTGTCGTACCAGTTGTTCACGGTGCAGATAAGATGAGCTTGTCAGACTTCGTGGTTGCTTCAAAAGATGTTATCAAAAAAGCACAATCAGGTAAGTTGAAAGGTGCTGAAATGTCTGGTTCAACCTTCTCTATCACAAACTTGGGAATGTTTGGTACTAAGACATTCAACCCAATCATCAACCAACCAAACTCAGCAATTTTGGGTGTAGCTTCAACTGTTCAAACACCAGTTGTGGTTGACGGAGAAGTGAAAATTCGCCCAATCATGGCACTTTGCTTGACCATTGACCACCGTATCATCGACGGTATGAACGGTGCCAAATTCATGGTGGATCTCAAAAACTTACTTGAAAATCCATTAGAATTGCTTATCTGAGTGAAATAATTTATATAAATAAGCGAACAAAGTGAGCAAATCAGATTCTTGTCGCTGTGTCTCAAAAATAAGTCATAGAACCAAAGGTTCGCTGACGTCCCCACCACCTTAGACAAGAATCAAAAAGAGTTTTGAAAGGAAAAATTAACATGGCTGTAGAAATTATTATGCCTAAACTTGGCGTTGACATGCAAGAAGGCGAAATCATCGAGTGGAAAAAACAAGAAGGTGATGTTGTCAACGAAGGCGACGTTATCTTGGAAATGATGTCTGATAAGACAAGCATGGAATTGGAAGCAGAAGACTCAGGTGTCTTGCTTAAAATCGTTCGCGGTAACGGCGAAGTTGTTCCTGTCACAGAAGTGATTGGTTACATCGGTGCAGAAGGCGAAGTGGTCGGCGAATCAGCTGCACCAGCTGCTGCTCAAGTAACTCAAGCAACTGCTGACTTGAAAGCTGCTGGACTTGAAGTTCCATCTACACCAGCTGCAGCGGCACAAGCTCCAAAAGCAGACTTGGCTGCAAATGAATACGACATGATTGTTGTCGGTGGTGGTCCTGCTGGTTACTACGCTGCCATTAAAGGTGCTCAACTTGGTGGTAAAGTTGCTATTGTTGAAAAATCTGAATTTGGTGGTACCTGCTTGAATGTGGGTTGTATCCCAACAAAAACTTACCTTAAAAATGCTGAAATCCTAGACGGTATCAAACATGCGGCAGGTCGCGGGATCAACTTGGCATCGACAAACTACACTATCGATATGGATAAAACTGTTGACTTCAAAAACACTGTTGTTAAGACTTTGACAGGCGGTGTTCAAGGTCTCCTTAAAGCCAATAAAGTCACTATCTTCAATGGTCTTGGTCAAGTAAATCCTGACAAGACTGTAACCATCGGTTCTGAAACAATCAAAGGTCGTAGCGTAATTCTTGCAACAGGCTCAAAAGTTTCTCGCATCAACATCCCAGGTATCGAGTCTAAACTTGTCTTGACATCAGATGATATCCTTGATCTTCGTGAAATGCCAAAATCACTTGCTGTTATGGGTGGTGGTGTCGTTGGTATCGAGCTTGGTCTTGTCTGGGCATCATACGGTGTTGACGTAACGGTTATCGAAATGGCTGACCGCATCATCCCTGCAATGGATAAAGAAGTGTCACTTGAACTTCAAAAAATCCTTGCTAAGAAAGGTATGAAGATCAAAACATCAGTTGGTGTTTCTGAAATCGTTGAAGCAAACAACCAATTGACATTGAAACTCAACAACGGCGAAGAAGTTGTAGCTGAAAAAGCCCTTCTTTCAATCGGTCGTGTACCACAAATGAATGGACTTGAAAATCTGAACCTTGAAATGGACCGCAACCGTATCAAGGTTAACGAATACCAAGAAACATCAATCCCAGGTATTTACGCACCAGGTGATGTCAACGGTACGAAAATGCTTGCCCACGCAGCTTACCGTATGGGTGAAGTTGCTGCTGAAAATGCCATGAAAGGCAACCACCGCAAGGCTAACCTTGAATTCACTCCGGCTGCTGTTTACACACACCCTGAAGTGGCTATGGTTGGTTTGACAGAAGAACAAGCGCGTGAACAATACGGCAATATCCTTATCGGTAAAAACAGCTTTACTGGTAACGGTCGTGCCATTGCTTCAAACGAAGCACAAGGTTTTGTAAAAGTTATCGCTGATGCTAAATACCACGAAATTCTTGGTGTACACATCATTGGTCCAGCTGCTGCTGAAATGATTAACGAAGCTGCAACTATCATGGAAAATGAATTGACAGTTGATGAATTGCTCTTGTCAATCCACGGACACCCAACGTTCTCTGAAGTGATGTACGAAGCATTTGCTGACGTATTGGGTGAAGCCATCCACAACCCACCAAAACGTAAATAATCTATTTGTTAAAAGAAGCCTTAGGGCTTCTTTTTTGTTTTAATTTTAGCTAAATAGTCTGATAATTTTAATATAATATTGACTTTTGAAATCGCTTTTGTTAAAGTAAATATAGTTCATGAACAAAATGTTTGAAAGGAGGAAGTGGTGAGAAAGGATAGATGGTTGTTCATTTTGCTCGGTGGGTTGCTGTTGCTTTCCTTGAGTGTCGGATCGAGCTCGGCCTTTTCTTGGGTCGGTCTTTTTAGTGGGGATAAGGGGGCGCTGAGAGTTTTCTTAGAGGCAAGGCTTCCTAGGACAATCTCCATCGTCCTATCCGCAGGCTCGGTCAGTTTATCGGGACTCTTGATGCAGACCATCACACAAAACCGATATGCAGGGCCGTCTACCACGGGAACGGTAGAAGCTGCACAGCTGGGAATGTTGGTCTCTCTCTTCTTCTTTCCCCAGGCTAATTTATTTCAAAAAATGACCTTTGCCTTTGTGGCAACAATGGGGGCAAGTCTGCTCTTTTTGACCTTTGTCCGTAAGTGTTCTTTTCATGAAAAATGGATGCTGCCTCTGGTTGGAATCCTGTTTGGTGGGATCATTGGGGCGATTGCAGAGATGATTGCCTATCGTTTTCAATTGGTTCAATCCATGTCTTCCTGGACACAAGGTTCGTATACCATGATTCAGCGCAATCAGTTTGAGTGGCTCTTTTTGACGATAGTAGTCTGCGTGGGGATCTGGTTCTTTACAGAGAGTTTTTCTCTGATGGCACTTGGAGAGTCCGCTAGTCGTAGTTTGGGCTTGCCCTTTCAGAAAATGGAGCAAATTGCTCTCTTTTTAGTTGCTCTATCGACGGCTGTGACGATGATTACAGTGGGAGGCTTGCCATTTTTGGGAATCATCATACCGAATCTTGTCCGTCAGCGCTATGGGGATTATTTTAGAAAAATCAGAGGAAAAGTGTTCCTTGTCGGTGTCTTGCTGGTCTTGTGCTGCGATATTGTGGCGCGTCTGGTTGTCTGGCCTTACGAGCTCTCAATTTCAGTCGTCCTTGGTGTCTTGGGTTCTGTCTTTCTAATCCGGGTTCTTTGGAAGGAGGAGAAGCATGCAGCAGCTTAAAGTCAGAACCAAGTTCATTCTGGGAATGTTGATGTTAGTAGTCGTTGTAGGTCTACTGCTGTACTTTTTACCCAAGTCAGCAGGGATGTCGGCCTATATTTTCCAGTTGCGATTGAAAAAAATCTTGGTCTATCTAGTGGTAGCTATAGCGGCAAGTTTTGCGACGATTAGCTTTCAGACGGTAACGGGAAATCGATTTTTAACACCTGCGGTTTTGGGATTGGAGAGTTTGTACGTCTTTATCCAGTCGACCTATCTCTTCTTTTTTTGGAGATGGGCCAATCAACACCAACCATCAGTTCAGGTTGAATTTCTCATTGTTCTAGGTCTCTTATTGCTTTTTTTCGGAGCCTTACAGCCTCTGTTGAAGCAATTGTTATCCAGAGGATTCGGAACGATTTTACTCATCTGTATGTCATTGGGTACACTTTTGCGCAGTCTATCAACCTTTATGCAAATTCTCATGGATCCAAATGAATACGATAAGTTGCAAGGCAAGTTATTTGCGTCCTTCCAGCATGCACATCAAGATGTGTTGGTGTTAGTTGGACTGGCGACTCTTATCTTGACTTATTATCTCTATCGTCTTTATCCAGTTTTAGATGTCTTACACCTGGGTAAGGAGCAGGCATTGTCTCTTGGTGTGGATGTGGAAGCAGTACAGAGACGTATTTTGTGGGCGGTTGTTATCCTGACTGCTAGCACGACGGCTATGGTTGGACCGCTTTCTTTCTTTGGGTTTATAGTTGCCAATCTTACCTACCGCCTTGTCAAACAATACCAACACCACTATCTTTTTTTGGTAGCGACTTGTCTTGGATTTGTTTCTTTGGTGTATGGGCAAATGTTGGTAGAGCGATTTTTCCAATATGCCGTGACAATCAGTATGATATTGGAGCTGTTTGGTGGGAGTTTCTTCCTCTATCTAGTGTATAAGGAGCGTTTGAGATATGATTAAGGTGGAGCAAGTAAGCAAAACTTACGGTCAAGCTCCTGTCCTACAAGTGGACGATTTACAGGTATTTCCGAAGCGATTCACAGCTTTTATTGGGCCAAATGGTGCTGGGAAGTCAACTCTTCTTAGTCTCATGAGCCGGCTGATGAAAAAAGAAGAGGGCTGTCTGTATATCAAAGGACAGGAAATTGATAGTTGGGGTTTCAGAGAATTTGCACAAGAATTAGCCATTTTGAAGCAGCAGATTCATTGCCAATCTAAGCTAACTGTTGAAGAATTGGTTTCTTTTGGACGATTTCCTTACAGTCAGGGTCGTTTGAAAGAGGAGGATTTTGAAAAAATTCAAGCAGCAATAGCCCATATGGGCTTGGACGAATTTCGTGATCGCTATGTTGACCAGTTGTCGGGAGGACAGTTGCAGCGGGTCTTTATTGCCATGGTATTGGCTCAAGATACAGATATTATCTTGCTCGATGAGCCGCTCAATAATCTAGATATGAAGCAAGGTATTCTGATGATGCGTACCTTACGTGACTTGGTAGATAAGATGGGGAAGACGGTTGTTGTCGTTATCCATGACATCAATGTCGCGAGCCAATTTGTTGACCACATGGTCGCTTTCAAAGATGGTCAGGTCTTTTGCCAAGGTAGTCCTAGCCATGTTATGAAAAAAGAAGTCCTAGAGGAAATCTATGACATTAACTTAGAACTGGCCATTATCAATGGCCGGTCGATTTGTTTATATCAATAAGAAATGGAGAAAAAATGAAAAAGAAATTAGCAACAGTAGTAAAAGTTATCTTGATGAGTGTGCTTACAGTAGGTCTTGTGGCTTGTGCAAGCAAAAAAACAGCTGAAAAAGAAAAGCCAGCAGCACAGGAAATCACATTGACCGATGCAAGTGGTCAAGTGACATTGAAGGCAAATCCGAAAAAAATTGTTGTCTTGGATAATGGTGTTGCGGACAGCATTCGTGCACTGGGCTTTGAAGACACAATTGTTGGGATGCCTAAAGACACCTTGCCAGCCTACTTAAAAGATTTTAAAAATAAAAAATCAATCACGAATGTCGGTAACTTAAAAGAAGTAAACATGGAAACTCTTGCTGAATTGGCGCCAGATTTGATTATTGCTTCCGGCCGTACAGCGGATAAGGTGGCAGAATTCAAGAAGATTGCTCCAACGATTTACTTTGCAACCGATAAGGACAAACCTTGGGCATCTATCAAGGGAAATATCCAAGAATTGGCCAAATTATTCGGTGAAAAAGGTCAAGAAAAAGCTAAAAAATCACTCGCAAAATTGGATAAAAAAGTAGAAAAAGTTGCCAAAGCAAACCAAGAAAGCCAAAAGAAAGCTTTGACAGTTCTCTTGAACGAAGGAGCTATCGCAGCTATTCCTGCAACAGGTCGCTACGGCCTTCTCTATAAGGACCTAGGCTTCAAAGCGACAGAGATGGTAGTAGAAGACGCAGCGAAAGCTGGGAAACACGGGGCGATGATTTCATTTGAAGGTATCCATCAATTGAACCCAGATTTAATCTTTGTAGTTGACCGTAGCTTGGCTATCGGTGGCGATCATTCTAAAAATGAATCTGCGTTGAAAAATGACTTGGTTCAAGCAACAAATGCAGGTAAAAACAAAGGAATTGTTTCATTAACAGCAGACCTATGGTACTTATCAGGAGGTGGCTTGGAGTCAACTGAGCTGATGATTGATGAAGTCGCAGCCTATGCTGGAAAATAAAAAGAATCCAGAAGTCAAAACTTCTGGTCTCTTTCATTTCTACACGAACATTCAAGGAGACAAATTTTCGGTTCATATCTTCCGAAATCAAGTTTTTTTCTGTTATAATAATCCTGTAAATGCTAACAAGATGAAGAGGAGTTTCACATGAAATACATCGTCAACCAATCAAATGATCCAGCTTACAATATTGCCTTGGAGGCTTATGCCTTTCGTGAATTGAAAGAGTTGGATGAAATTTTCATTCTTTGGATCAATGAGCCAGCCATCATCGTTGGGAAACACCAAAATACCATTCAAGAAATCAATAAGGAATTTACAGATGCTCATGGCATTCATGTCGTGCGTCGTCTGTCAGGTGGTGGGGCGGTTTACCATGACCTTAACAACCTCAACTACACCATCATTTCCAATAAAGCAGATGAGGGAGCTTTTGACTTTAAAACTTTCTCAAAACCTGTGATTGATACACTAGCAAAATTGGGCGTCAAGGCTGAATTTACAGGACGTAACGACCTTGAAATTGACGGGCAAAAATTTGCAGGAAATGCCCAAGCTTATTTCAACGGACGCATGATGCACCACGGTTGCTTGCTCTTTGATGTGGATATGTCTGTCCTTGGGCAAGCCCTTAAAGTTTCAAAAGATAAAATCGAGTCCAAAGGTGTTAAATCTGTTCGTGCGCGTGTGACTAATATTGTAGATCACTTGGAAGACAAGATCACGGTACAAGAGTTTAGCGATGCCATTCTAAACCAGATGAAGGAAGAATATCCTGATATGGAAGAATACGTCCTCAATGAAACAGAATTGGCTGCTATCCAAAACTTGCGTGACCAGCAATTTGCAAACTGGGACTGGACATACGGAAAAGCACCTGAATACACAGTTGAGCGTGCGGTACGTTACCCAGCTGGTAAAATCACTTCTTATATCCAAACAGAAAAATCTCTTATCGCTTCCATTAAAATCTACGGGGACTTCTTTGGGATTGAAGACGTAGCAGACATCGAAGAATTATTAGTCGGTACTCGCTACGAATACCAAGATGTCTTGGAAAATCTCAAAACCATTGACACAACTCGCTATTTCTCACGAATGACAGTGGAAGAAGTTGCCAAAGCCATCGTTGCCTAGTGATAGGAAAATCTAAAATCTACAATAAAAATCATCTATTAGTCAAATAGGTGATTTTTCGTTATAATAGAGGAGTTCTTTGGACAAATAGGACTATTTAGGAGATATCATGAAACAACATTCAATCAAAACAGTTGTCGCAACAGGGATCGGAGCAGCTTTATTCGTTGTGATTGGTCTAGTTGTCAACATTCCAACCTTTGTACCCAATACAAATATCCAACTCCAATACGCAGTGCAGTCACTCTTTTCAGTCATTTTTGGCCCTGTTGTTAGCTTTTTAATTGGTTTTATCGGGCATACTGTCAAAGATTCTGTCAGCTACAGCCCATGGTGGTCATGGATTTTGGCTTCAGGTTTGCTAGGATTCTTGATCGGATTATTGAAAAAACGTCTGCGCGTGGAGGAAGGTATCTTTACCTCTAAGGACATTCTGTTATTTAATGGAACGCAGATTATTGCCAATGTAATTTCTTGGGGACTTGTGGCGCCCTTACTGGATATTATTATCTACCAAGAGCCAGCAAATAAAAGCTTTACCCAAGGCTTGATTGCAGGGATTGCCAATGCTGTAACAATTGGTGTTGCAGGGACACTTTTGGTAAAATTCTACGCGAACTCACGGACACAGGCAGGCAGCCTATCCATTGATAAATAAGAAAGGGACTAGTTTAACTAGTCCTTTTTTTCTACTTTTTTGTAGTTACTGAGTAATTCTGTGACAGATTTTGCGAGTTTTGTAGAAGATGGTGCAAGGTCGAAACCGTCGTCATCTCCAGTTTGAACTTGGTAGCTTCCCTCTTTTTTGACGAGTTGAGGTTGGTCTTCGTAGTCGTCTGTCAATGCAGTTTCCTTTAGTTGGAAATATTGTTTTTTCTTGACATCGGCAAGGGTTTCAAATGCAATGCTGATTTCTTTTGTGGGTTTGAGATAGATATCGTCCCCCTCTCGCTTGTAGTCTCCTTGATAGTAGTAGAGAGTTGGGTAGACCTCTTCCGGATAGTTTTCTTCTTGGATTTCCTCTAACTCCTCTTCGCTTTCATAATCCGTGTCATCTACTAAGTAGATATAGTGACGGTCGTCGATGAGGCTGAGTTCACCGTACATTTCGTAGGTTTTTCCGATTTTTATTTCCTTGACTAGAGGTTCGTCGGTTTGCTGAGAGGTTGGTGCTTGTCGAGAAAGAGCGTAGCCAATCACCATGCCCATTCCTGTGACTAGTAAGAGTCCAAGGGGCAGGTAAATCGTTTTTTTTCTGAATTTAGTGTTCATTTTTCTTGGTCTCCTCTACCAGTTTTTGAAATAGTTGAATGCTATTTTTGACACGATCAGCAGCAGATTGTTTTGCGATGGCAAAGTTTCCGTCAGGATTGAAATAGGAATTTTCCCATTTTTGCCGTTGAGTAGCTGCTTTGGGGTCTTTTAAGCGATTTGGTGTCCAAAAATGAAGGCCTGTTTTTTTAGAAAAGTTTTTCCGAAATTCCGGGTCGTGGATGCGGATGGGTTTGACATCTAAGGTGCGGTGCAGGGCGTTATTTTCATTTGCATAGTTGTAGCTTGCCCCGTTGATGACTCCGTTTTCGGTAATCTTTTCGGCATCCACTTCATTGAGGAAATTTCCTGCCTCATCCAAGATAAATTCGCTATAGAAATCCATGACGATTTTGAAATTCACTTGGTTGATATTGTCGGGGCGATGGACAGTGACAATGCCTGTACCATCTACTGTCACGGCGATTTTGTTATGAAGTCGTGCAGATTCGCCGTAATTATAATCGTAGTAGTAATCGGACTCAACGATTCCGGTTTGCTCGAGGAAGGAATTCATCTCATCCATGTCTTTCATGTAGACAGCTAGAGCTTGGGCATCGGTCATTCCTTTTTTCTTGTAGTTGGTTCGCACCCATTGGGCTTGTTGAGAAGAGATGACATAGCGGAATTGATGAACCTTTCGTGCCAAAATGTCGGACTCATCAGAGAGACTGTTTTTAGGAAATGCGACTTGTACTGTTTTGGAAAAATATTTCCAAAAGTTATCGTCTGGTTCGAGTTGAGTGTCGAACTTGGCAATCAATTGCTGTGTTTGGCTTGGTTGACCAGACAAGTCCTCCGGCATTCTAACGATGTCCATGGTTTTCTCTAATAAAAATCGGGCAACTTTACGAGACTTTTTATAAGGTGAATGCGTCCAGAGGTCTGAAAAGGCTGTGGAGCCAAAAATCTTGGTTTCGGCAAACCGCTGGTCCAGATAGGCGAAGATATCCTTGTCTGATGTTTGACGTTCCATTTGATAGAGGTAGCCCTTCCAGATGGCCTTGTTTGACCAGCCGTCCTTTTGCAGTTGCTGAATTTGTTGAGTTAACTTGGCCTTGACGTTTTCTTGTTGGTCGTCAGATAACAGATCTTTGTGGATAGTCACATAGACCTGTGGTGCTTTTGCCAATGCCTTTTTGGGCTTATCATTGCGGATGTATTTAAAAGGAGAAGCTGACTGGTCAGCCTTTAGTTCCGTTCGGTAGAAGAAGTAACCAGCCCAGACTCCCAATCCAAAAATGACGATACTGATGAGTAAAATCCATTCTTTTTTCATACTTTTAGTATAGCATAGTGACTTGATTTTCAGTCAAATTATTTCCTATCTCTTGTCAAAATCGGTACAATAGAAAGGTAACATTAAAAGATTGAGAGAAATTAGAAATGTCTAACGATATTCGTGTATTGCTTTATTATAAATATGTTCCCATTGAAAACGCACAAGAATATGCTCAAGAGCACTTGGATTTTTGTAAATCAATCGGACTCAAAGGTCGTATCTTGATTGCAGATGAGGGGATTAACGGTACCGTTTCTGGTGACTACGAAACAACTCAAAAGTATATGGACTGGGTTCACAGCGATGAGCGCTTTGCAGACCTTTGGTTCAAGTTTGACGAAGAGCCACGCGATGCCTTCAAGAAAATGTTTGTTCGCTACAAAAAGGAAATTGTTCACCTTGGTTTAGAAGACAATGATTTTGATAGCGACATCAACCCGCTTGAAACAACGGGTGAGTACCTCAACCCGCAACAATTTAAAGCTGCCTTGTTGGACGAGAATACAGTTGTTCTTGACACGCGTAATGATTACGAGTACGACCTTGGTCACTTCCGTGGTGCTATCCGCCCTGACATTCGTAACTTCCGTGAATTGCCACAATGGGTGCGTGATAACAAAGAAAAATTCATGGAAAAACGTGTCGTTGTCTACTGTACAGGTGGCGTACGTTGTGAAAAATTCTCTGGATGGATGGTTCGCGAAGGCTTTAAAGATGTCGGCCAGCTTCACGGCGGTATCGTGACTTACGGAAAAGACCCTGAAGTGATGGGCGAACTCTGGGATGGTGCTATGTATGTATTTGATGAGCGTATCTCTGTGCCAATCAACCGCGTCAATCCAACAGTCATCGGACGCGACCATATTACTGGCGAGGAATGCGAACGTTATGTAAATTGTGCAAACCCATACTGTAACGAACAAGTCTTCATGTCTGAAGAAACAGAACATGCCTACGTTCGTGGTTGTTCAGCAGCATGTCGTGCGCATGAGCGCAACCGCTATGTTGAAGAAAACGGCTTGTCTCGCGAAGAATGGGCAGCTCGTTTGGAAGTCATCGGTGAAGAATTACCAGAAGTCGTTGGTGCTTAAAAAATCAAAGCAAATCAGCCTGTCTGATTTGTTTTTTTGTTATACTATAGGTATGAATAAAGAAGAATTAATGGAAGCCATCGGGCGGTTTTTCGACCAAAAATCATCGGTTACCATTCGGATTTGCGGGCATGGAGCGTCTGGGAAGTCGACCTTAGCGGCTGACTTAGCACAGTATTTAGGAAAAGAAGAGGTCAATGTCCTGGCTGGAGACCTCTATGTTATTCCGGGGCAGATTAGCGACCAGGCTTTCCTACGTTATGAGATGGAGGGGCAAGCGGTAGAAGCCTCCATCACAGCCTGTCATCCCGTTCGACATGAATTGATCAGTCTTAAACGGGATATTTCAGCCCTATCAAGAGGAATGGACCTCTTGACACCGGACATGCCGTGGCAAAAAGAGGAAATCCTCAAAGGACAAAAGCCCATTACGATTGTAGAAGGCATGTCACCAACTTTTCTGGAAAAGGACTTGTTTGACCTGTCCATCTACATCTATACTGATGCAGAGACCGAGTTGGCAAGAAGGCTGGTGCGTGATGTGGCAGAACGAGGCCGGATTCCCGATTTTGTCCAGAAAAATGCAGATCGCAGAAGAAGGCAATATCAGCTTTACATGGAACCCTATAAGAATGAATTTGATATTCTCATTAATGATTCGCAGGGCCAATTTCTCATCGAGGCGAATTCCTTTAGAAATTAAGGAATCCTAGCCTTTTTTATTACCCCTTTTTACGCTATAATAGTAACATGAAAAAAATCATTGAATGCAAGGATTTTACCTTTCAATACCTGACGCAACAAGAGCCGACCTTGAAAGATGTAAATCTGGAAATTTATCAAGGGGAAAAAGTCTTAATTCTGGGGCCATCTGGCTCAGGCAAGTCGACCTTAGGCCAATGTCTGAATGGACTCATTCCCAACACCTATAAAGGAAAAGCAAGTGGGCAATTTCTGATGAATGGACAAGACGCTTTTAGCATGTCTATCTATGAAAAGTCATTGCTGGTGTCAACTGTTTTACAGGACACAGATGGTCAATTTATCGGCCTATCCGTGGAAGAAGATTTGGCCTTCTCCTTAGAAAATGATATGGTAGCCCTCCCTGAGATGCAGTCTCGTGTATCGGACTGGGCTGACCGCTTGAATTTGCAGAACTTGATTGGCCATCGGCCACAGGATTTATCTGGTGGACAGAAGCAACGTGTTAGTTTGGCGGGTGTCTTGATCGATGAAAGTCCAATTTTACTTTTTGACGAACCCTTGGCTAATCTAGACCCGCAAGCGGGGCAAGATACGATTGATTTGATTGACCGTTTGCATCGGGAAGAAGGTGCGACCACCATCATTATCGAGCACCGATTGGAAGATGTTTTACACCGCTCTGTTGACCGAATCGTCTTGATGAATGAAGGACGCATTGTCTTCAATGGTAGTCCTGACGACTTGCTTGCAACGACTCTACTAGCTGAAAATGGTATCCGTGAGCCGCTCTATATCTCAACTTTGCGGACTTTGGGCTACCCGATTGAAACCTCAAAACATCTCAGTCAACTAGAAAAGTTAGACCTAACCTCGCTCCAGCATCCCTCATTACCATTTGTGGACATTCATGAGAGCGATGGTCCACTCTTGTTAGAAGCCATTGTTCTGTCCTATGCCTATGATCAGGGAGCAGCCTTAGAGCAGATTAGTTTTGAACTTCGCAAAGGAGAACGCCTTGCAATCGTTGGGAAAAATGGTGCAGGCAAGTCTACGCTTGCCAAGGTACTTTGTGGATTTTTAGAAGCGCAAGGCCAATTGAAGTGGCAAGGTCAGTCTATCTCGAATGACTCCGTCAAGGAACGAGCAGAACGAATTGGCTATGTCCTGCAAAATCCAAATCAGATGCTTAGCCAGACCATGCTGTTTGACGAGGTGGCGATGGGCTTACGACTCCGTCATGTTTCCGAAGAAGAAGTGACAGAGCGCGTCCATGCGGTACTGAAAACGTGCGGCCTTTATGCCTATCGGAATTGGCCCATCACAGCCCTGTCCTATGGACAGAAAAAACGCGTTACGATTGCCTCTATCCTGGTGTTGAATCCAGAAATTATCCTTCTAGATGAGCCGACGGCGGGTCAAGATAAGCGAAATTACACTGAAATCATGGAATTTCTCACTGAGCTCAACCGACAAGGACATACCATCATTATGATTACGCATGACATGCAGCTCATGTTGGATTATTCGGATAGGGCTTTGGTGATGGTGGACGGACAGATTATCGAAGACGCGAGTCCTGCTGAGATCCTGAGTGATCCGCTATTGATTCGGCAGGCTAATCTAAAAGAAACCAGCATTTTTACCCTGGCTGAGCGCTTGGGAGTGGACCCGTTACAGTTGACATATCTGTATATGCAGGAAGGAGGTAATCAATGAGCCAACAACGATTGATTGGTTACCAAAAAGGAGACAGTTTTATCCACCGTTTATCGGCTGTAACCAAGCTACTCACCTTTCTGATTGTCTCTATTTTGGTCATGGTGACCTATGATACGAGACTGATATTTGGATTGGGAATTCTGTCCTTGTGTTTATTTAAATGGTCGCGGATTCGCCTCAAAGATGTGTCCTTTGTGCTCATCTTGGCAATTGTATTTGCCCTCTTGAATGTCGTCATGGTCTATTTCTTTGCGCCAGAATACGGAGTGGACCTCTACGGTCAGCGGACAGTTCTATGGCAAGGAATCAGGCACTACACCCTAACGAGTCAGGAATTGTTTTACTTAGCAAATCTTGCCCTCAAGTATTTTTCAACGGTGCCACTTGCTCTGATCTTTTTGATGACAACCCATCCGAGCCAATTTGCCTCCAGTCTCAATCGGATTGGGGTCTCTTATCGGATTGCCTATGCTGTCAGCTTAACGATGCGCTACATTCCTGATATCCAGGAGGAATTCTACACGATTCGCCTTTCTCAAGAAGCGCGTGGTCTAGAATTGTCGAAAAAGGCGCCCCTCTTGCAGCGGATAAAAGGAAATCTCGTCCTCATCACACCTCTGATTTTCTCATCGCTTGAACGCATTGATACCGTTTCAACGGCTATGGAACTGCGTCGCTTCGGGAAAAATAAAAAGCGGACTTGGTACAGTTACCAACAGATGAATAAGGTCGATTACCTGATTCTATTGTTTCTAGTTGCACTCATCTGCCTGACAGTTGGCCTACTTATCCACAATCACGGTCGATTTTACAATCCATGGGCTGCCAGTCTCTAAGATAAATGAAACAACAAACTTTCCTTGGAAAGTTTGTTGTTTTGTATGTCACCGATGATTAGTTTTACGCTTCGGAAAAATTTATATGAGCATATACAAAGTAACCCTCAAGACATGCAATAGATTACAATTATATTTTAATTAGTTTAATGATTTTATAAATTAATTATTATAAAATATTTGAAAAATAATATATTTGGTTATTTAGGGCCAAGAGGGGGATATATGAGAAAAAGAAGACGTAAAAAGACTCTTTTCAACATACAACAACACTTTGGTATTCGCAAGTTTGCGATAGGTGCAGCATCTGTACTGATTGGTTTAGGCCTAGTTGGCGCTAAACAGGTGAATACAGTATTGGCCAATGCTCCAAAATCAAACTCATCATTTATCTCAGCAGCAGTAGATACGGAGGAACGAAAACGCTAATTAAGAATTATCGGTGCAAAAGACTTGGCAGGAGGAATTCTAGATGTTATAAATATCATTGATGAAGCAGAACGCAGCCGTCAATTGGGTATTATTGCTAAAACAAAAGAAGCAGTAGCGCCCAAAGAAGGTCCAGCTACCTCAGATCTTGCAGGTGGTATCTCAGCTGCCTCAGATAATATTGATGAAGCAGAGTGCAACCGTCAACTTGAAGCTATCGCAAATAATAAAATTGAAACATTGAAAAATGATTCAACAGGTATCGCAATCTCAGGTAGCCACAAAGCATTGAACGGAGCAGAAAGAATTGAAATCGTCCGTCAGGCAGATGCAATTACTCCAGCCCTTCAAGGGAAAGAGTACGACTTGTACGACATCAACTTGTATAATGCTGCAGGAGAAAAAGTACAGATTACGGCTCCTGTGACAGTGACTATTCCAACTACTAAGCAAGCGACTGCTGTTTATTATGTATTGTTGGATGCGGCAGAAAATTTGGCTATTTCTAACGCGACAGCAACATCTGTATCATTTGAAGTAAGCCACTTTAGTGAATACGCTGTTGTCTACGGTGAAGCAAAACTAGATGTTGCCCCTATTTTGTCAAAAGTAGAAAGTGTAGTAACAGGTAAAAAAGTAGAAATTTCAGCTTCTACTATGCCAGAAACTGAAAAAGAAGCGAAGGAAGCAGACGTAGCTCACATTAGTGCAGAAAGTAACTGAGATAATCAATGCAGCTCAAAATATGGAAGAAGCACACGCTTCAGCAGATAAAGCGTGTGCTGCAATCGGTGCTATCACAGTAAGCCAACCGCAAGTAGCACCACAAGAAGTTGTTGAAACAAAAACAGAACCAACTCAAGTAACCGCAACACCAGCGGTTGAAGTGACTGAGAAAAAAGTTCTCCCACAAGCAGGTGAGACGAAATCACCAGTATTGTACGGACTTGATATCCTTCTTGCTTTGGTAAGCTTAGTAGGAGCTATCGTAACAGGTCGCAAAAGAAGCTAATTTACCTTAACGAAGTCATTTGTTTGGTCAAAGCAGAAAAATCCCTCTTAGAGGGATTTTTTAGTACCAAAAAAGACTGAAATCAAGGTTCAGTCTATAAAGGTCGTTTATTTGGCAAACCAGCTTTACGCGGGTATTTGTTGGGTGTTTCTTTCTTTTTATCAACGATAGTCAGGTTGCGCGGGTCGCCATTTGGCAGGTTGTAATCCACATTTTCTAACACCTTGGCAAAAAGGAGAGTAAGAGCGTTTTTGGCCTCAAGCAATTCATCACCGGCGTTAGAAGCTTTTAGAGCGATGAGGCGACCGTTGACCTTGAGGTAGGGAATGGTCAGCTCCGACAGGACCTGCATGCGGGCAACGGCGCGAGCAGTAACCATGTCAAATTGTGCGCGAAAAAGCTTATCTTGGGCGAAATCCTCCGCCCGTCCGTGGTAGAAATGTACCTTATCTAAACCAAGTTCCTCGGCCAATAAGTTTAAAAAGTTGATGCGTTTATTGAGGGAATCAATAATCGTCACATCAAGGTTTGGATAGATGATTTTCATGGGAAGACTAGGAAATCCAGCCCCTGCCCCGATATCGAGCAGACGAATGTCTTCATTTTTGATATGCCCTTGCAAAATCGGTGCGATAGAATCATAGAAGTGCTTGAGATAGACTTCTTCCAAATCTGTAATGGCTGTCAAGTTTATTTTTTGATTCCACTCGACCAAAAGCTCAAAATAACGATGAAATTGCTGCTTTTGCTGGTCGGTTAAGGAGATATTTGCTGCTTCTAATGCGGTGTAAAATTCTTCTGGTTTCATATACCTATCTTATCACAAAGAGGAGAAAATGAAAAACATAGAATCCAACTGGCTTCTATGTTTTCTATTATTGACCACTCGTTGCTTGAGAACTTGCTGAGCTGGTGCTCGTTGTTTCGGTAGTAGAGGCAGTGGTTGTAGCAGATGATTCTGTGCTGCTTACCTCGGTTATTGAAGTCGATGAACTTTGCTCAGTACTAGCTACACTTGAGCTAGCGGCAGTCGTATTGCCTTGGTAGTTGTAACTGTTTTTGTAGGAATTGTAGCTACCGGTCTTACCACGCATATAGAGATAAATGCCGGATTGGTAGAGGCCGTCTGGCATTTCCCAGTCAGTCGCAGTTTCTACGGGGTTCAGATAGCTCATCATATTGCGATAAACATCAGTAGCCACTAGCATACCATTGTCTAACACTGGTGTAGAACGATTGGTATATCCTGTCCAGACTGCCATAGCATACTTGGTAGAGAAACCAACGAAGTTTTCATCAGGGACCACCATGGTACTATAATTAGCGGCTTCATTCACTGCTAAAATTTTTGTGATTTCATCGTCTGAATAGTTAGAAGTACCTGTCTTACCGGCCATAGGAACTCCAGAAACAGCACCATTCAGACCATTTCCGTATGTCATAACTGATTTTAAGGTATCTGTCATGATGTAGGCTGTTTCCGCTGACATTACTTTCTTGCTGTCAGCAGCGTACTCTTTGACAGTATCGTCGCTAAAGACAATTTTATTCACATAATAAGGCTTATTGTAAGTTCCACCGTTAGCAAATGATGCGTAGGCAGCAGCCATTTTTTCAGTGCTAGCGCCGTATTTATTGGTGGCATCTGTTGTGTTACTTGAGATGGCATTTGAGTAGAGGAGGTCGGGGTAGTAGATTCCAACACTGTTAAGGAAGGAATTTGCTTTACCTAAACCAGTTGCTTCCAACATCTTAACCGCTGGGATATTTCGTGAATATTGGAGGGCAGTACGGAATGTAATATTGCCGTAGTAGCCATGATCCCAGTTGTAGACAGGAGTTGTTGAACCAGGATAATTATATGGTGCATCGGCAATCACATCTGCTGTGGAAGCCAGTACGCCATTTTCAAAGGCAGGAGCATAATCTGTAAGAGGCTTCATAGTCGAACCAAAGTCGCGGTTGGTTTCCACTGCTTGGTTGGTACCAAATGAAACATTGCTCGATTGATTTCGTGAACCAAGTTGGGCAACGACACGTCCGTTTGTGACATCGACAACTGTCGAAGCTACTTGGAGCGTATTGTCAGGGAAGTTGACATAGTCAACAGAATTATAGATATCCCACAATTGTTTTTGAGCAGCTGAGTCCACATTGGTATAAACGCTCATACCGGTTGTTAGTAGGTTGTAGCCTGTCTTTTCCTGAACTTCTTCGATAACTTCTTTAAGGTAATTGTCCAAGTAAGCTGGGTAGGCTGCTGTTGATGAGAGGGACTGAAGTCCGTCTGTTACAGGAGTAGCGGTTGCTTCCTTGTATTGTTTTTGGGTGATGTATTTTTTTTCTAACATCTGAGACAAGACAAGGTCACGACGGTGTTTGGCGGCTTCTGGCTGTGTATAAGGGTCGTACTGGTTCGGCGCTTGCGGCATTCCTGCTAACAGTGCCAATTGGGCAAGGGAGAGTTGGTTTAACTCTTTATCGTAGTAGGTATTAGCAGCGGTTTTCATACCGTAGTTACCATTCGACATGTAGACCTTGTTGACGTAATAGGTCATGATTTCTTGTTTGGTATTGCGGCGTTCCAACTGCATCGCCAGCCAGGCCTCTTGTATCTTACGCTTGATATTTTGGTCTTGAGTAGAAGTCGAGAAGTAGGTCAATTTAATTAATTGCTGATCGAGAGTAGACCCACCTTGAAGGCTGGAACCGTTCAGATTGTGAAGGAGGGCTCCAGCAATCCGGACCACATCTACACCACGGTGATTGAAGAAACGTTGGTCTTCGATAGACACAATCGCATTGACCAAGTCAGTCGGAATTTCAGATGTTTTGGCATTGGAACGTCTTTCTGAACCCAAGTCTGCGATGAGATTACCATCTTTGTCATAAACTTTACTAGAAGTAGTTGCCGTTAGGGCTTTTTCGGTCAAGGCTGGCGTCGAAGAAAGGTAGTAGGCAGCGAGCCCAGCACCAGCTAGAAAGGCGATTAAAAATCCAGTCAACAGCACATTAGCTGCAATCGTAAGGATTTTTTTAAGGTTCGTATTATTCAATGGATTCACCACCTAAAAGATTTTTTTCAACAATGTTGAGATAGGGAAGACTAGGAAAGGTCCCCATACTCAATGCAAAGCCATGCTGCCGGATATACTCAAGGGGCATGGACCGTCGTCCTTGGTCGATACGATAAAAATCAATCAAGGGTTTGGCAGGTAAAAGATAGGTCTCTTTCAGACTTGAAAAATGAAGGAGGACGAAGCAGATACCCTGTTGGTCGAGCACTTGTTGCATGTGTTCAATCTGGTGAGCATGGAAATTTTTCATGGGCATAGCTGTTTTTTGCCGAGTTTCCTTGGCTTCAAAATCAATATAATGTCCTTGAAAAACGCCAGAATAGTCCGTTGTGGAGGCTTGGCGGAAGTAGGCTTCTACAATCTTTGCCCGACTTCGCTTAGGATAGTCCACTTTCACAATTTGAACAGGCGTAGGCTTTTTATGAATAACAGCAATATTGTGAGCCAAGTAGTATTGGTTGCTATCGTTGATGGCTGCCTCAAAGGTCATTCCACGGTTGGCAAAGTCCACTTGTTTTTTCTTCGGAACATTCGGTGTTCGACTTTGTGATTTTCGAACACCATGTGGATAATTGACCATATGACTCCTTCTTGATACACTATTATCAGTATATTATATCATAAAATGAGAAGTAGGTTCAAGTAAAGCGTATGAAGACAGTGCTAGTTTCGGGTTACCGGCACACAGATTTGGGGATTTTTTCAGACAAGGACCAGCGGCTACCTATTATAAAAAAGGCGATTCGAGAAGACCTGATTCGTTTATTGGAAGATGGAGCAGAATGGTTTATTTTTACTGGGAACCTCGGTTTTGAGTATTGGACGCTAGAAGTCTTAAAAGAATTAAAATCAGAAGGATATGAGTGTCAACTTGCAACGATTTTTTGTTTTGAAAATCATGGAGAAAACTGGAATGAAGCCAATCAACTGAAACTGTCATCCTTTAAGGCAGTTGATTTCACAAAATTTGCCTTCCCCCACTATCAAAATCCAGGACAGTTTAGAGATTATAATCGTTTCTTGCTGGAAAATACAGAAGGTGCTTATTTATTTTACGATAATGAAAATGAAACAAATTTGAAATATTTGGTTCATGACATGGTAAAAAAAGACGGATATACTAGAAAAACGCTTACTTTTGACCGACTAAATGAAGTTGCCGAAAATTTTGAAGAAAATGAGTAATTTAGCTTGATTTTTACTTTGATTTTTTAATATAATAGAGGTAGCGACATTTTTATAGAACGAGGAGTGAGGAATGGCAAGTATTAAGTACACAACTAAAGACATTTTTGAGCAAGATTTCAAGTCAAGTTTCCGTGGTTACGACCAGGATGAGGTGAATGATTTCTTGGATGACATCATGAAAGACTATGATGCCTATGAAGCAATTATCAAAGAATTAAAAGGTGAAATTGCTCGTCTCAAAGCCGTTTCTGCAAATAGCTCACGTCCAAGTTCATCGGCTGTTGAAGCGACAGATACTTTGCGTACAGAACGCACATCATCTGCTACCAACTTTGACATTTTGCGTCGATTAAACCGATTGGAAAAAGAAGTCTTCGGCAAGCAAATCGCTCAAGACTAATATATCGTGCAATTTTTGGATAATCGCGTGATAGCAAACTATCATGAGGAAAGTCCATGCTAGCACTGGCTGTGATGCCGGTAGTGTTTGTGCTAGGCGAATGCATAAGCCTAGGGACGTCTTCGGGCGTTACGGCGATCGAAAGGACTAAGTCTTCGGATAAGTTTGAATAGGTCTGAAAGTGCCACAGTGACGGAGTTCTCAGGGAAACGTGAGAAGTGGAACGCGGTAAACCCCTCAAGCTAGCAACCCAAACTTTGGTAGGGGCATGGGAAAGACGGAAAAGCATTTTTATGGAACGAATTTCCTGACTGGAAACAGTAGACAGATGATTATCGAAGGTGGTAGTGCCTAGTACCACTGGAACAAAACATGGCTTATAGAAAATTGCATAATAGGTATAGTCTAGGACGAAAGTACCTAGACTTTCTGATTTTAGAGAAATATATCGGGGAGTGGCTGACGGTGTTTGATTTGATAAAAAATCGGCGAGTGGTCCTCCCTTTTGAAATAGAGGACATATGAAAAAACAATTTAATTTGATTGCGACAGCAGCTGCAGGTTTAGAGGCAGTTGTGGGACGCGAACTACGCAACTTGAACTATGATTGTCAGGTTGAAAATGGACGCGTTCGTTTCGTCGGAGACCAAGCCGCGATTATGGAGACCAATTTGTGGCTCCGCTCTGCAGACCGCATCAAGATTGTGGTAGGACAATTTCCTGCCCGCACTTTTGAGGAGCTCTTCCAAGGCGTCTTTGGGCTGGATTGGGAGAATTACTTGCCTTTAGGTTGTAAATTCCCGATTTCGAAAGCAAAATGTGTCAAGTCAAAATTACACAATGAGCCTTCTGTACAGGCTATTTCCAAAAAAGCAGTTGTTAAGAAGTTGCAAAAACATTTTTCGCGCCCGGAAGGTGTTCCTTTGCAAGAAGTCGGAGCAGAATTCAAGATTGAAGTTTCTATTTTAAAGGATATAGCAACTGTTTTGATTGATACGACAGGGTCAAGCCTCTTCAAGCGCGGCTATCGTGTGGAAAAAGGTGGTGCGCCGATCAAGGAAAATATGGCGGCAGCTATTTTGCTCTTGTCCAACTGGTACCCAGACAAACTCCTGATTGACCCAACCTGTGGTTCAGGAACTTTCTGTATTGAAGCCGCTATGCTTGCGCGCAATATGGCACCTGGTCTCAAGCGTTCATTTGCTTTTGAAGAGTGGAACTGGATGGACGCGGCCTTGATGGAGCAGAAGCGAAAAGAAGCCCAGGAAGCCATTAAGTCTGATTTCCAATTAGACATTTCAGGATTTGACATTGATGGCCGAATGGTTGAGATTGCTAAGAAAAATGCCTTTGCAGCTGGTGTGGAAAATGATATTACCTTCAAGCAGATGCGGTTGCAGGATTTGCACACGGATAAGGTCAACGGGGTTATTGTCTCCAATCCACCATACGGGGAACGGCTTTTGGACGACGAGGCAATTGTCAAGTTGTATCGCGAAATGGGGGATACCTTCGCACCGCTGAAAACCTGGTCTAAGTTTATTTTGACTAGTGACGAATTATTCGAGCAACGGTATGGCAGTCTAGCAGACAAGAAAAGAAAATTATATAACGGGACCTTGAAAGTGGACCTCTATCAATATTTTGGTCAACGTGTGAAACGAGCTCAACTCGAACAGGAATAGGAGGAAGCATTGTGGCAGAAAAAGACGAAGAAGTATTGGATTTTGAAAAAGCCAAGGAAATGACAGTTGGCGAAGCAGCGCGCAGACAAGAAGACTTGGAAGTGGGCATTTCGGAAGATGATAATATCTTGGATCGCTATATCAAAAAGCACCGCGAGGCAATTGAGGCGGACAAGTTTGAGACAAAAGTTCATATACCCATCATCAAGGAAGAAGACTTGACGGTAGGTGAAAAAATAGAAGAACTGGGTATCCATAAAGTTCAAGCCAAGGAAGACATTGACCTTCCTGTTGAAGAAAAGGTCGTTGAGGAAGCAATGGCTGTCATCGAGCCAGTCCCTGTTCTTGCTCCTAAACCAACTCCCACCCCAGTAGTCGATGAGGAATGGGAAGTGTCGACTGAGGAGGAGGCCCCTGCACCGGATTCTAAGAAAAAAATCTGGATTTGGGCTGCTTTAGTGGCTCTGTTTGTGGGAATTTTAGCCTCAGTATTTGTCTGGATGAATGGTAGTGACAAAAATACGAAGACGACCGTTTCTTCTTCGACCACAAGCCAATCTAGTACGACTAGTTCCAGCGCAGCAGATGTAGCTGTTACTAACTTTGAAAATCTCTATAAGACATTTTTCACTGACGCAAGCCTGAAAAACTTGAAAAATAGTCAATTTGGGAAATTAGCTGACTTGAAAGCCTTATTAGATAGGATTGATAACAAGTCAACAGCTTACAAAGACGCAAAAGCTAAGTATGATAACTTAGAAAAAGCCATCAAGGCTGTTCAAGCGCTCAATGGTCAGTTTGACAAGGCTGTCATCCAGGATGGTCAAGTGGATACCAGTGCGACTGTAAAAGAAGGGCAAAACCTAACTGCAGCGGCGACAGGACTGGAAAGTGTTGATGCAGCGATTGCTTCAGCAGTAAACTTTGGTCGTTCCCAACAGGCTAACGCCTCAGCAGCTAAATCAGCGGCAAGCACAGCACCAGCACCAGCTACTCCAGCAGAGACACCTTCTTCTGCACCATCAGCTACGACAACACCAGCACCGGCACCAGCTACTCCAGCAGGAACGACTTCGGCTGTTATTGCTGGGGACAATCCATTGTATGGTATCGCGATTCCAGCAGGAGTAACCTTGCAACGTGAATTGAGCCGTGTGCCTTATGATTGGGACAAAATCAACAACGATCCAACCAATGAAGCTTGGAATTTCAATGAAGGAGTTCTGGAAAAAATCATTGCAACCTCTCAAGCACGTGGCTACGTTTCTGGCAATCAATATATCCTTGAAAAGGTCAATATCATCAACGGCAAAGGCTACTATAACCTTTACAAACCAGATGGTACCTACCTCTTCTCCATCAATGCAAAAACTGGCTATTTCGTAGGAAATGGTTCTGGTCACGCGGATGCCTTGGATTTTTAATCAAAATTGAAAGAACCTAGGAAAAATCCTAGGTTCTTTTTGCAAACAAAAAAACGCTGACTTTCCAGCGTTTTGATTATTAGACAATGTGACGCTCAAAGGCATCGTCTGAGATACCTTGTGAGAGGATAAGTTTCGCCCATTCACGTGCAGAATGCAGACTGTGGTCCTTGTAATTGCCGCAAGACTCAATAGTCGTACCGGGTACATCGTCCCAAGTAACCGCCTCAGCAATCGCTTCTAAGCTCGATTTGATAACTTTGGCAATGTCGGTTGAACTGTGTTTACCCCACATAATCATGTGAAAACCTGTCCGGCAACCAAATGGTGAGCAGTCGATCATTCCATCAATGCGCTCACGAATCAATTTTGCCAAGAGGTGTTCAATGGTATGAAGACCGGCAGTATCCATGGAGTTGGCATTTGGTTGGATCAGGCGAATATCAAAGTTGGTAATCACATCGCCTTTGGGACCAAACTCCTCAGAAATCAAACGAACATAGGGTGCTTTTACAATAGTATGGTCAAGTTCAAAACTTTCTACGATAACTTCTTTAGACATCATTTCCTCCTAAGTATATATCGATTATACCACAAGTCGATTGAAATCGCTCTCTATTTTTCAAGGGAAAAGATAAATTCCATTTGTGAAATCGTTTGAAATATGATAGAATGTAGAAGGACTTTTTTGTAGAAAAGCCTATTAAAAAATTGAGGTGGAACATGAACATAGTAACCCTTGGATTGGGACTTGTTGCTGTTCTCGTCGGTTTAGTGATCGGATATATCACGGTTTCCCTAAAAATGAAATCTGCCAAAGAAACGGCAGAGTTGACACTTTTGAATGCTGAACAAGAAGCAAGCAATATCAGAGGAAAAGCGGAACAAGAGGCAGAAAGTATTGTAAAAACTGCTGAGCGTGACCGCCAATCTTTGAAAAAAGAAATGCTTTTAGAAGCGAAGGAAGAAGCACGTAAATATCGTGAAGAAATCGTGGAAGAATTTAAATCGGAACGTCAAGAATTGAAGCAAACGGAAGTCCGTTTGGCTGAACGTGCGACAAACTTGGACCGTAAAGATGATAATTTAACCACCAAAGAGAAGACTTTGGAGAAAAAAGAACAAAGTCTGACAGATCGCACTAAACACATTGATGAGCGCGAAGAACAAGTTGCCAAATTAGAAGAGCAAAAAGCTCAAGAACTTGAAAAAGTAGCTTCATTGAGTCAAGATGAAGCGCGCGACATTATCTTAGTGGAGACACGGGATAAATTAACCCACGAAATCGCGACACGCATCAAAGAAGCGGAACGCGAAATCAAAGAGCGTTCGGATAAGACTGCCAAGGAATTGTTGGCACAAGCCATGCAACGTATCTCTGGTGAGTATGTGGCAGAGCAGACCATTACCTCTGTTCATTTGCCAGATGACCAGATGAAGGGACGGATTATCGGACGCGAAGGTCGCAATATCCGTACCTTTGAAAGTTTGACCGGGATTGACGTCATCATTGATGATACGCCAGAAACGGTTATTCTATCAGGTTTTGATCCAATTCGTCGTGAAATTGCGCGGATGACCATGGAAGCTCTCTTACAGGATGGTCGTATTCACCCAGCTCGTATTGAAGAGTTGGTTGAGAAGCACCGTGTAGAGATGGACAATCGTATTCGTGAATATGGTGAGGTTGCTGCTTATGAAATCGGTGCACCAAACCTACACCCAGACTTGATTAAGATTATGGGACGTTTGCATTTCCGTACCTCTTATGGCCAAAATGTCCTTCGTCACTCCATTGAGGTAGCGAAACTCTCTGGAGTATTGGCTGCCGAACTTGGTGAGAATGTCAACTTGGCTCGTCGAGCTGGATTCCTTCATGATGTGGGGAAAGCCATTGATCGCGAAGTGGACGGAAGTCACGTCGAAATCGGTACTGAATTGGCTAAGAAATACAAGGAAAATCCTGTTGTAGTCAATACAATTGCCAGTCACCATGGTGATGTCGAAGCAGAAAGCACAATCGCAGTGATTGTTGCCGCAGCCGACGCCCTTAGCGCAGCTCGTCCGGGTTCACGTCGTGAATCTATGGAATCTTACATTAAACGTCTGCAAGATTTAGAAGAAATTGCTAACAGTTTTGACGGAATTAAGCAAGCTTACGCTATCCAAGCTGGTCGTGAAGTGCGCATCATCGTTCATCCAAATAAAATCAGTGATGATAAGGTGACAATCTTGGCACACGATGTACGTGAAAAAATTGAAAACAACTTGGATTATCCAGGAAATATCAAAATCACCGTCATCCGTGAAACACGAGCAACAGACATTGCAAAATAATCAAAAAAGAGATGCTGATTCGTCAGTATTTCTTTTTTATTAAAAAGTTTCTTCTTTTATATTGACTTATTGCCAATATACTGTTAAAGTTAGTCTTGTATTAAGTTTTTTGAGATATTTATTTGTTTTACCAGTAGTACCTCTTCAAAGTTTTTACAAAATAAATAAAAAGAGGTATCTCAAAATGGCACAAGGAACTGTAAAATGGTTTAACGCAGAAAAAGGCTTCGGCTTTATTTCAACAACTGAAGGACAAGATGTTTTTGCTCACTTCTCAGCAATCCAAGGTGATGGCTTTAAAACGTTAGAAGATGGACAAAAAGTTGAGTTTGATATCGAGCAAGGACAACGTGGTCCTCAAGCTGTGAATATCACAAAACTAGCATAATCAAAGTTGCGGCAATTGCTGCAACTTTTTTCTGTGAATAATGAAAACAACTTCGAAAACAACTTGAAATAAGGTGTGTGGTCATCAACTAGTAAATGAAAAAAATAGTGATGAACGCTTGAAATATCAGTACTTTTTTGCTAGACTAGAATGAAAGATTTAAAAGGAGATGTCATGACAGAGCGTGGGTTACTAATTGTATTTTCAGGACCGTCCGGTGTCGGCAAAGGCACAGTTCGCAAAGAAATTTTTTCAACGCCAGATCACAAGTCTGAGTATTCTGTATCAATGACAACACGTCCACAACGTCTAGGTGAAGTAGATGGTGTGGATTATTTCTTCCGTTCACGTGAAGAGTTCGAAGACTTGATACGCCAAGGGCAAATGCTAGAATACGCTGAGTACGTTGGAAATTACTATGGGACACCATTGACTTACGTAAACGAGACCTTGGATCGTGGAATTGATGTTTTCTTGGAAATTGAAGTGCAAGGTGCTCTTCAAGTGAAGCAAAAAGTGCCAGATGGTGTGTTTATCTTTTTGACACCACCAGATTTGGATGAATTAAAAGATCGCTTGGTTGGGCGTGGAACGGATAGCCAAGAAGTGATTGCCAAACGGATTGAACGTGCGAGAGAAGAAATTGCTCTCATGCGTGAGTATGATTATGCCGTTGTCAATGATCAAGTTCCGCTTGCAGCAGAGCGTGTCAAACGCATTATTGAAGCAGAGCATTTTCGTGTGGACCGCGTGATTGGTCGCTATGATGAAATGATGAATGAGCAGTTAACAGCTCGTTAAACTATTTAGAAAAGAGAACAGTATTATGATATTGAAACCTTCGATTGATACCTTGTTGGATAAGGTACCATCAAAGTATTCTTTGGTTATTTTGGAAGCAAAACGTGCTCATGAATTGGAAGCTGGTGCAAGAGCAACACAAGAATTTACATCTGTAAAATCAACTCTCCGTGCCTTGGAAGAAATCGAGTCAGGTAACGTAATTGTTCACCCAAATCCAGAGGAAAAACGTGAAGCAATGCGTCGCCAAGCAGAGGTAGAACGCCTTCGTTTGGAAGAAGAAGAACGTAAAATCAAAGCACAAATCGCTAAAGAAAAAGAAGACGGCGAAAAAATTTAAGGAATGGAAAACTCAGTTGGTCAGCCAGCTGGGTTTCTTTTCTAAAAAAATAGCTAGAAAGGAGAAATATGTTAGCAGAGGTTATTGTTGATGTCCCCCTGATGCAAACTGACCAGCCCTATTCTTACGAAATTCCAGAAGAATTTGCGCAGATGCTACAAGTTGGGATGCGGGTTCATGTTCCTTTTGGAAAGGGCAATCGCTTGATTCAAGGGCTTGTGGTTGGTTTTTCTGAAAGATCAGAGCAGACAGATTTGAAGGCTATTGTAGAGGTCTTGGATTTTTCTCCTGTGCTCAATCAGGAGCAGTTGTGGTTGGCTGAACAGATGCGAAAAACAGTCTTTGCCTATAAAATCACCATTCTGAAAGCCATGTTGCCCAATTTGCTCAATTCTTCTTATGACAAGATTTTGAGGCCGGCGGAAGGGTTGACTGCTGCAGATGAGGCGGAGTTTTTCCAAGGGCAGGCTCAGGTCCATTTCTCGACGTTGGATCCTCAAGTGCAGGGTCGGGCTATGCGTCTGGCGCAAGCTGGGAAAGTTACGGTTGAATACCTTGCTAAGGACAAGCAGCAGGTCAAGACTGAAAAATGGTACCGCGTCAATGCTGAAAAATTGGCTCAGTTTGAGTTTGGAAATCGTGCCAAAAAGCGGCTGGCCTTACGTGACCAATTGCTGGTGCAAGAAGGGGAGTATCCATTGGCTTCCTTGCGAGAAGAGTATTCAGCAGATATTCTCAAATTTTTCCGAGAAAATGACTTAATAAGCGTGTGGGAAAAAGAGGTTAGTCGAACCAAAGAGTATTTTTCTGGAATTGAAATCAGTCAGGCCTTGCAACTCAATCCGGAACAAGCCATTGCCGTCAAGGAAATTTTGTCTCAAGTTGGTCAGGAGAGCCAGACCTACTTGCTTGAAGGGGTGACAGGAAGTGGAAAGACGGAAGTGTATCTGCAAGTGATTGACCAAGTGCTACAGGCAGGCAAGGCGGCCATTATGCTAGTACCTGAAATTTCATTGACTCCTCAGATGACCAATCGCTTTATTGCGCGTTTTGGTCAGAAAGTGGCCATTTTACATTCGGGACTGTCGGATGGCGAAAAGTACGACGAGTGGCGGAAAATTCAGCGTGGAGATGCCCAGGTTGTCGTGGGTGCCCGTTCGGCCATTTTTGCGCCCTTGAAAAATGTGGGGGCCATCATTATTGATGAAGAGCATGAGTCAATCTACAAGCAGGATAGTAATCCGCGTTACCACGCTAGAGATGTGGCTAAGCTACGGGCTGACTATCACAAGGCCGTTTTGGTGCTGGGGTCTGCGACTCCTAGTTTGGAAAGTCGTGCTCGGGCTAGTCGTGGAGTTTATGGTTTCTTGACCTTGACTCAACGTGCCAATCCTAAGGCAAGTTTGCCGACGATTGAAGTGATTGATTTTAGAGACTATATTGGTCAGCAAGAGGCGGGAAATTTCACGCCGGTATTGGTGGATAAGATTCGAGAGCGGTTGGATAAAAAGGAGCAAGTTGTCTTGATGCTCAACCGTAGAGGTTACTCGTCCTTTGTCATGTGTCGGGATTGTGGTGCGGTTGACCAATGTCCAAATTGTGATATTTCACTGACCTTGCACATGGATACCAAGACCATAAATTGCCATTATTGTGGTTTTCAAAAGGCGATTCCGGCGACCTGTCCGTCTTGTGCTAGTCGCTCCATTCGCTACTATGGTACAGGAACTCAGAAAGCTATGGATGAATTGCAGACGCTCTTGCCGGATGCGAGAATTCTCAGGATGGATGTAGATACGACTCGGAAAAAAGGAGCTCACGAAGCCTTACTTCAGCAATTTGAAGCACAGGAGGCTGACATTCTCTTGGGAACGCAGATGATTGCTAAGGGTTTGGATTTCCCAAATGTTACATTGGTTGGGGTACTCAATGCAGATACAGCGCTGAATTTACCCGATTTCCGTTCGTCAGAGCGGACATTTCAACTGTTGACTCAAGTAGCTGGTCGGGCTGGTCGAGCAGACAAGGAAGGAGAAGTGGTTATCCAGACCTACAATCCAAATCACTACGCTATCTCCTTTGCTAAAAATCAAGATTATGAAGGTTTTTACACCTATGAAATGGGTATCCGTCGTAGCCTCGGCTACCCGCCCTATTATTTCACGATTGGCTTGACCCTGTCTCATAAGTCCGAAGAAGCGGTGGTGAAAAAATCCTATGAAATCGTCAGTCTCTTGCGCCAGCAGTTGTCGGATGGTATCCGGATATTGGGTCCGACGCCCAAACCCATTGCGCGGACGCACAATCTCTATCATTACCAAATTTTGCTCAAATACCGCAAGGAAGAAAATTTAGAGCAGGTCTTAAATCAGATTTTGGACTGGGGGCAGTTGGCGGACAACAAAGATTTGCGACTGGTCATTGATAATGAACCGCAGAATTTGATGTAGAGCCAAAACAGTTATTTTAAGGAAAAGTATGAAAATACAAATTGAACAATTATCCCGATCCTATCGTGTTAGAAGATTGACAGAACAGGATGTTGCGAGCATTCTTGAACTTGAGCGGGGGAATTCTTTATACTATCAGTACAGTCCGCCTGCGCCTAGTCAAGCAAGCGTGGTAGAGGATATGCAGGCTCTGCTAGTGGGGAAAACAATGGCAGATAAGTATTTTCTCGGATTTTTTCAAGGTCGGGCACTGGTGACAATCGTGACCTGATCGCACATTATCCACAAGAAGATATCGTATTTATTGGCTTTTTCATGGTAGACTGTCATCAATCTGGGAAAGGTATAGGTACTAACATTCTAAAGGAAATGTTGGTTGGATTGCGAAACAATGGTTTTTGTTATGCGAGGTTGGGGTATATGGCTGGAAATCAGCAAAGTCAAAACTTCTGGGAGAAATGTGGATTTGTAGAAACGGGTATTCAGATCAAGAATGACCAAGGAATCGTGATTGTTTTAAGCCGAGAGTTGTGAGGAGAGTAGGTGTTGATAACGATGAAAAAATGTCTATTTATCCGTGGCAATTCGGCTAGTGGCAAAACAACTTTGGCAAAGTTGATCCGAGATCAGGCGCCGTGTTCGGCATTTTTGATTTCTCAGGATACGGTTCGTAGGGAGATGCTGGCCTGCAAGGATGGACCGGCGACGCCTGCTCTAGCTATCCTGCAGGAAATGTTAGCGATTGGTCACAGTGAGTTTGAATTGGTTATTGTAGAGGGAATTTTACGAAGTGATTGGTATGCTCCTCTTTTTCAGCAGGCAAGAGACCTGTATCAAGAAAATGTACTAGCCTATTATTTTGACCTTTCTTTTGAGGAGACTCTACTGCGGCATGAGACCAAGCCACAGGCTCGAGAATATGGAGAAGATGTCTTGCGATCATGGTGGTTGGAAAAGGACTATTCTTCTTATTTGCGGGAAGAGTTGATTGATAGGACAAGTACTTTAGAAGAAATAGCTGAAATCATCTTAAGAAAATTGTGAGCAGAGAACCTGGGACTCAGTCCTGGGTTCTTGATTTTTTATAATTTTAACAGTTTGACATAAGGGGTGACTGAATATTCTGATTCTTTGCAAGGCAAGTATCGACAAAATCGATTTCTAAGAAATCACGATTGAGTCTCACTTTCTTTTTCGGTCTAACTTGCGGCCAGTTAATCTTCTTAAGAGTAAAATAAGCTAGAAAATGGTATAATGAAAGGATAGAAATGAAGCGAGGAAATACATGACCAAGGTAATTTTTATGGGAACGCCTCAATTTGCGGCGACAGTTTTAGAAGGAATTTTAACAGATACACGCTACCAAGTTCTAGCTGTTGTGACACAACCTGATAGAGCAGTTGGTCGGAAGAAAGTGTTGAAAATGACACCTGTCAAAGAAGTTGCGCTTGCCAATAATTTACCTGTCTTTCAGCCTGAAAAATTGTCTGGAAGCCAAGAAATGGCAGATATCATGGCTTTGGGAGCGGACGGGATTATTACGGCAGCTTTTGGTCAATTTTTACCGATAACATTATTGAATTCGGTTGATTTTGCAGTCAATGTTCATGCGTCACTTTTGCCAAAATACAGAGGTGGAGCGCCGATTCATTATGCTTTGATCAATGGTGACGAGCGCGCAGGTGTGACTTTGATGGAAATGGTCAAAGAAATGGATGCCGGTGATATGATTGCCAGTGACAGCATTGTTATTGAAGAAGCGGACAATGTCGGCACTCTTTTTGAAAAGTTGGCAGTGGTTGGTCGTGACTTGCTCTTGAATAAGTTACCAGATTACCTATCAGGGCAATTACAACCTACCCCACAAGATGCTAGTCAAGTCAGCTTCTCACCAAATATTCAACCAGAAGAAGAACGATTAGATTTAACAAAGACAGCTCGTCAGATCTTCAACCAAGTACGCGGTATGAGTCCTTGGCCAGTTGCCCACACTCTCTGGAAGGGTGAACGGTTCAAGGTCTATGAAGCGGTAGAAGTAGATGGCTCGGGTCTGCCAGGACAAGTAATCGCCCGCACTAAGAAAGACTTGGTTCTAGCCACTGGTCAGGGGGCTATTTCTCTTAAAACAGTGCAACCAGCAGGAAAGCCCAAGATGTCTGTAGCAGATTTCTTGAATGGAGCTGGACGTGATGTGCAGGTAGGAGAACAATTTGGTGAGTAAGAATAATCAAACCGCTCGCAGTTTGGCTCTGACTGTATTGACTCAAATTTTTGACGATGGAGCTTATAGCAATATTGCACTGAAGCAGGAACTGGACAAGTCTCCATTGACTAGTCAGGATAAGGGACTAGCAACGGAGTTGGTCTACGGTACTGTAGCACGAAAATTGACCTTGGAATGGTATTTGTCACACTATATTGCAGACAGGGATAAGCTGGACACCTGGGTTTATTATCTGCTGATGCTGAGCCTCTATCAGCTGCTTTATCTGGATAAAATACCGACTCACGCCTTGGTCAACGAAGCGGTAAATTTAGCCAAGCGTGGCAAGGGGACAGACAAGTTTGTCAATGCCATCTTGCGAAAAATAGTTTCTCAAGACTTACCAGAGATTGCGACCATCAAGCGAAAAAATAAACGTCTATCCATCCAGTATTCAGTTCCGATATGGCTGGTTAAACTCCTCTCAGAAGAGTACGGGGATGAGCGAGCAGAGAAGATTATGGCTAGCTTGTTCGAGCGAAACAAAGCCAGTGTCCGAGTTGTGAAGCAAGAGGAGCGACCTCGTTTGCAAGAAGAATTAGCTGCTGAGCTATCCCAGTTGTCACCAGTTAGTCTTGTTGCTCCAAGTGGACATTTTGCAGCCAGTGAAGCCTTTGCAAATGGAGAAATTACCATCCAGGATGAAACCAGTCAGCTGGTCGCCCCAACGTTGAAGTTGGAAGGGCAAGAGCACGTCTTAGATGCTTGTGCAGCTCCCGGTGGGAAGACCATGCACATAGCTTCTTATCTAACCACTGGGCAGGTGACCGCACTTGACCTCTACGACCATAAACTAGCTCTTATTGCAGAAAATGCTGAGCGCCTAGGGGTTGGAGATAAGGTCCTTATTCAAAAATTGGATGCCAGACAAGTTGCCCAGCATTTTGGCCCAGATAGCTTTGATAAAATATTGGTGGATGCACCGTGTTCGGGGATTGGGCTCATTCGTCGCAAACCAGATATCAAATACAATAAAGAAATGGCAGATTTTTCTAGTTTGCAGGAAACGCAGCTAGAGATACTGGACAGTGTTTGCCAAAGCATTAAAAAAGGTGGTATAATAACCTACAGTACTTGCACCATTGTCCAAAAAGAAAATCAAGAAGTCGTCCAAGAATTTTTAAGACAGCATCCAAATTTTGAACAAGTCATGCTCGAACATCCTTGTTCAGATATTTTAGTGGATGGATGCATCTTGATTACACCAGAACAGTATCAGACAGATGGATTTTTCATTAGTCAAGTACGGAGAATATCCTAAATTAGAGGAGGAAGCTGATTTTTCAGCAAAAAGACAGTATGGAATATGCTTTATTAACAGATGTTGGTCAAAAGAGATCAAATAACCAAGACTATGTCAACCGTTATACAAACCGTGCAGGAGTTGATTTGATTATCTTAGCAGATGGTATGGGCGGTCACCGTGCAGGTCATATCGCTAGTGAAATGACAGCGACAGATCTTGGGGCGGCATGGGTTGATGCACAACTCAACACCCTCAATGATGTCCGTGAATGGTTTGTAGATGTGATTGAAAAAGAAAATCAAAAAATCTACGAACTCGGTCAAACAGAAGAATATAAAGGCATGGGAACAACGCTTGAAGCTGTTGTTGTCATCGAGCAACAAATGATTTATGCCCACATCGGTGATTCACGTATTGGGATTGTTCGCAATGAAGAATACGTGCAATTAACAAGTGACCATTCCTTGGTAGGCGCTTTGGTGCGTGCAGGTCAATTGACCGAAGAAGAAGCGAGTCGCCACCCGCAAAAGAATATTATTACGCAATCAATTGGGCAGCAAGATCCAGTGGAGCCAGATATCGCGATCAAAAAACTGGAAGTGGGAGACTATGTTCTCGTTAACAGTGATGGGTTGACAAATATGATTTCAACCGGAGATATCCGTGATATTTTGGTCAGCGAAGTGCCACTTGCTAATAAAGCTGAGAGTCTCATTCGCTTTGCCAATAATGCAGGAGGAACAGATAATATCACCGTTGCGCTTCTTCATCTAACGGAGGAGGCCTAATCCATGATTCAAATTGGAAAGATATTTGCAGGTCGCTATCGGGTCGTTCGGCAGATCGGTCGTGGTGGCATGGCGGATGTCTATCTGGCTAGGGATCTGATTTTAGATGGTGAAGAAGTGGCTGTTAAGGTCCTTCGAACTAATTATCAGACGGATCAGATAGCCGTCCAACGTTTCCAGCGGGAAGCGCGTGCTATGGCGGATTTGGATCACCCTAATATTGTCCGTATCTCAGATATTGGTGAAGAAGATGGTCAACAATATCTGGCGATGGAATACGTTGACGGATTGGACTTGAAGCGCTACATTAAGGAAAATGCTCCCTTGTCAAATGACGATGCGGTTCGGATCATGGGGCAAATTCTTTTAGCTATGCGTATGGCGCATACGCGCGGGATTGTTCACCGTGACCTCAAGCCGCAAAATGTCCTCTTGACACAAGATGGGATAGCAAAAGTGACCGACTTTGGGATTGCAGTTGCCTTTGCAGAGACAAGTCTGACACAGACCAATTCGATGTTGGGTTCTGTGCATTACCTCTCGCCTGAGCAAGCGCGTGGTTCGAAGGCGACGGTTCAAAGTGACATCTATGCTATGGGGATTATCCTCTTTGAGATGTTGACAGGTCGGATTCCTTATGATGGAGATAGTGCGGTTACGATTGCCCTCCAGCATTTCCAAAAGCCACTTCCATCTGTTCGTGCGAGCAATCCGCAAGTGCCGCAAGCATTGGAAAACGTCGTCCTAAAAGCTACCGCAAAAAAATTAACAGATCGTTATAAAACGGTCGCAGAAATGTATGCGGATCTGGTTTCATCTTTATCAAGTAGCCGAAAAAATGAGAAAAAAGTCGAGCTATCAGACAATAAAGTAGACACTAAAACACTTCCTAAGTTGAGCCAATCAACTACGGAAGTAAAGCCAGTTAAAGCAAAATCACCAGCTAAGAACAATGCTAAACAAGCAGAAGCGGAGAAGAAAACTGACAAAATCAAACGCCGGATGCGTACACGCTACAAGGTCTTGATTGGAGCAATTTTCCTGTTGGCAGCTGCCTTTGTAACAATTTTGCTCAGTACACCAGCTACGGTTAAAGTTCCAGATGTAGCCGGCTTAACGCGTGACCAAGCCGTTGACAAGATTGAATCAGCTGGTCTTAAAATTGGTCAGATAAAAGAAGAAGCCTCTTCAGATGTTGAAGCTGGGAAGGTGATTCGGACGGACCCGGCTGCCAAAACTTCTCGTCGTGAAGGTAGTGCAGTAGATTTGTTTATCGCAGTAGAAGAAGCTGTTACGGTCCCAGATGTATCAGGTAGTGACTTGGAGACGGCCAAGGTCAAATTGCAGGAACTTGGTTTTAAAGTTGGGGAAGTGAAGTATAAAAATAGCGAATCTGTTGCAGAAGGCAATGTCATCAGTACAGATCCAAAAGCCAATACTTCTAAATCCAAAGGAAGCACGATCAATCTAGTAGTCTCTTCAGGAGTTGAAACAGTGACTGTTCCAGATGTGGCAGGAATTAGCCAATCTGCAGCAAAAGATGCATTGACAGCTGCTGGATTAACCGTCGGTACAGTGACGGAGAATGCTAGCGATACTGTGGCAGCTGGTTTAGTGATTAGCACAGATCCTGCTGCTAAAGCTCAAGTTGCTAAGGGAAGTACAGTTAATTTGGTTATTTCCAAAGGCGCAGCCATTACCATGCCAGATTTTGGTTATATGAAAGTTAGCTATGCAGAAGCACGTCGTCAGTTGCAAGCGTTGGGTGTTTCCGTTTCTGCCATTGAAAAGCAAACAGATTCAACGGTCACAGCTTCTACATCGGACATGGTTCTCAGTCAATACCCGTCTGCAGGATCGGTTATTGATGGAACAGTCACGCTTTATGTATCTGTAGCAAGCACAAGCGGTACAACAAGTACGACCGGAAGTTCATCAACGACAACAACTACTACAGGCTCAACCACAAGCGAATAACAATAAAGGATCTAGGATTACCTAGATTCTTTTTCTTCATAATGAGAGTTTAGAAGGAAGTTTCTTCTTTTGTGAAAGGAGGCAAAATTACGACTTCTCTCTAAAATTTGTTACAATAATAGAGTGAGGAATAGTCATGAAGAAAGTACAGTTTTTTTTATTAGTTGAGGCCTTTATTTTTACCCTGGCCTTATTTGATATATTGGCCAGCGAGACAGCGCGTATCTTGTTGCTCCTGGCAGCACTCTTGTTGGTAATTTGGTACTTTACCAGTCGAAAGGTCAATAGCCTCCTGATAACCAGTGCCAATATTTTAATTTTGTTGGTCTTTGTACTCAATCCATTTTTCATCGTTGGTGTTTTGATTGCCTTGCTGTATGTGGTGGTAAACTTTTTTGCCCGAAATGAAAAGAAAAATCAATATACCCACATTATCATGGATGAAGAGACAGTATCTGTTGATCGCAAGAAAAATAAATGGCTGGGGAATCAGATACATACACGAGACCATTATGGTTTTGAGGATATCAATATCATTCGATTGTTTGGAAATGATGTGGTAGACCTGGATGAGACGGTCTTGGTCGGTCGGGATAATATTGTTATGGTCCGAAAAGTATTTGGTCGAACGAAAATAGTTGTTCCAATTGATGTAGAGGTCAGCTTGTCGGCAACCAGCCTCTATGGTCAGGTTCGATTTTTAGGATTATCCGAATGGGATCTGCGCAATGAAAGTTTTTCTATTTCCAGCTCACATTACAAGGAATCGCATAAGCGAGTGAAAATCGTCAATAACAGCCTCTTTGGCGATGTGGAGGTGGTCCGCGTATGACAAAACGAACCTTTCTCCTTCTGATTTGGTATGCAGCTCTGATTATCTTGGTTGTCCTAGCAGCCATTTTTCCTCTGTTGCACTTATCCATTTGGGATGTTTCTCTCTGGATTGCCACTGATCAGCTGATTTTTACCTTGATTTTACTGGTCCTTGTCTTGGCATTCTTTCTTTTTATCTTGGTTCAATCCTCGGCTATTACCGCAACTCAGCTTATGCGGCAAAAATTACGGTCTATTTTGCAGAATAAAAGTATTCGTACAAGTTCAGAAGAGGATCAGCTCTTATTGGATTTGTCGGACAAGGTGCGAAATTTAACCAAGCAAGTTCAACTGATTGACAACCAAGACTTAGTTAGGCGAGAGGAAATTGTAGAGGGTGAACGCAAGCGGATTGCTCGCGATTTACACGATACAGTTAGCCAAGAGTTGTTTGCGACGAGTATGATTTTGTCAGGTTTATCTGCAAATCTAGACCAGCTACCAGCGGAGACCTTGTCACAGCAACTGGGCACCGTCAAGGACTTGATAGAATCAGCCCAGAAAGACCTACGCATATTATTACTGCATTTGCGACCAAGTGAATTAGCAGGAAAAAATTTGGTAGAGGGATTCGAAGTGATTTTGAAGGAAGTTAGTGATAAAAGCACTATTCAAGTTACCTTCCATCATGAAATTGACCATCTGCCCAAGTTGATAGAAGAGCATTTGTTCCGCATTGGTCAAGAAATTATCAGTAATACCTTGCGACATGCCAAGGCTGAGCACCTCGATGTCTATCTGGTACAGCATGAGACAGAAGTACAGCTGAAAATGTCTGATGACGGCCTTGGATTCGAGCAGACGGATGAAAAGGATATGAGTTATGGCTTGCAGAATATCCAAGACCGTGTGGAGGATATGGCTGGAACAGTTAAAATTCGAACAGCCCCTCAGCGAGGTGTGGCCATTGATATTCGTATTCCACTTTTGAAAGGAAAAGAAGATGAGTAAAATTCGAGTATTACTGGTCGACGACCATGAGATGGTCCGACTAGGATTGAAAAGTTTTTTAAATTTACAGCCCGATGTTGAGGTTGTGGCAGAGGCAAATGATGGCGAGCAGGGCTTGGAGATGGCCTTGGCTGAAAAGCCAGATGTTATTGTCATGGATTTGGTCATGCCCAAGATGACAGGAGTTGAAGCGACGCTTGCTATCTTGGAAAAATGGCCTGAAGCAAAGATTGTCATTTTGACCTCTTATCTGGATAATGAAAAAATTTATCCAGTTCTGAATGCGGGAGCCAAAGGCTACATGTTCAAAACATCTAGCGCAGATGAAATTGTCCAAGCTATTCGCAAAGTTTCGCGGGGAGAATTGGCCATTGAGACAGAGGTGGAGAAAAAGGTAGAACACCACCGCAAACATCCAGCCTTGCATGAAGGTTTGACGGCTCGTGAACGCGAGATTTTGACCCTCTTGGCCAAAGGTTACGATAATCAGCGGATTGCTGATGAATCCTTCATTTCCCTAAAAACAGTTAAAACCCATGTGTCCAATATCTTGTCCAAGCTTGAAGTAAGCGACCGCACACAGGCGGTTGTCTATGCATTTCAACATGGACTGGTGGCACAAGAGGATGAATAGTGGTATACTATTGAAAGAAAGTAAGAGAAGGGAGATTCATGGACGCTAAGTTAAAATACCGAGCCAAGAAAATCAAGTTGGTGATTTTTGATATTGATGATACCTTGCGTGTAAAAAATACAGGCTATATCCCAGCGACAATCCCACATGTCTTTGAATCCTTGCGAAAAAAAGGAATCGAAACAGGGCTGGCTTCCGGTCGTGCCAAGTACGGAGTAGTACCTGAGTTAGCCGCACTCAAGCCAGACTATTTTGCTATGATGAATGGCAGTTTGGTAGAAGATAAAAAAGGAAACATTATCTACGACAATCCCATTCCTCGGGAATTGGTGGAAGCCTACATTGCTTGGTCTCAAGAAATCGGCATTGCTTATGGCTTTATGGGGGCAGAGGCAGCAGCAATTTCTGAGAGAAATGATGCAGTTCAAGAAACTATTGATATCGTTTATGATGATTTAGAAATCAATCCAGATTTTTATCAAGGCAAGGATATCTACCAGATGTGGACCTTTGAGCCCAATGGATTCGAAGCTATCTTGTCAGAAGAACTGGCTGAACTCAAGAGTGTCCGTTGGGAAACACGCTCATCTGATATCCTTTTGAAGACAGCCTCTAAGGCTACAGGAGTCGCAAAATTAGTAGAGCATTTAGGATTAAAACCTGAAAATGTACTGGTTTTTGGTGATGGTCTCAACGACATTGAACTGTTTGACTATGCCGGTATCAGTATTGCCATGGGAGAATCCCATCCAGCACTAGCAGCAAAAGCGGATTACATTACAAAAAAATTAGAAGAAGATGGCATCTATGATGCCTTGGAGAAATTAGGAATGGTAGAAACAATTAGAAATTATCCACAACTTGACCTTGCAAATGCAGAAGGACCAATTGCAACAATTCAAACCAATCATGGTGACCTTAAAATCAAGCTTTTCCCAGAACAAGCACCAAAAACAGTGGCCAACTTTGTCGCTCTTTCAAAAGATGGTTATTATGATGGTGTTATTTTCCACCGTATTATCAAAGACTTTATGATTCAAGGTGGCGACCCAACAGGTACGGGTATGGGTGGACAATCCATCTATGGAGACTCTTTTGAAGATGAATTTTCAATGGAAGTTTTCAACCTACGTGGTGCTCTTTCAATGGCTAATGCAGGTCCAAATACAAATGGTAGCCAATTCTTTATCGTTCAAAACACCAACTTCCCCTACTCAGCTAAAGAATTAGAACGTGGTGGCTGGCCAGCAGAAATCGCAGCCCTCTATGCAGAAAATGGCGGCACACCTCACTTGGACCAACGTCATACTGTTTTCGGTCACTTGATGGATACAGATTCATTTGCAGTTTTGGATGCTATTGCAGCGGTAGAGACTGGTTCACAAGACAAACCTCTTGAAGACGTGGTTATTCTTGGCGTGACAATCGAGGACTAGGATGAAAATCGGAGATAAAATCCAAGGAATCATCACAGGTGTACAGCCCTACGGTGCCTTTGTCGAATTAGAAGATGGAACAACTGGTTTGATTCATATCTCTGAGATAAAGACAGGCTTTGTAGACAATATCCACGATCATCTGAAAATGGGACAACAAGTTCTTGTTCAGGTGGTGGATTATGATGAATTTTCGAAGAAAGCCAGCCTATCACTTAGAACCTTGGAAGAAGAAAAGCAAAAATTTCCGCGTCGTCATCGTTTTACGAATGACCGCAATAAATTTGGTTTCCAGCCCTTAGAAGAAGCTATGCCAACATGGATTCAGGAAGCCAAAGACATGTTAGCACAAGAAAACAAGTGAAATCATCTGATTTCACTTGTTTTTATTTTAGTCTTCAAATTGATAGAGGGCAGTTGATAGATAGCGTTCTCCGTTATCTGGAGCTAAGGCTAATACTTTTTTCCCTTTTCCAAGTTTTTTGGCAACTTCAATGGCACCAAAGATAGCAGCAGAGGCAGAAATACCGATGAGGAATCCGTCCTGTCCACCAAATGTCCGACCAAAAGCTAAGGCGTCGTCAGATTTGATACGTAATACATGGTCATAAGAACTTGTATCTAAAGCTCCTGGGATAAAACCAGTTGAGATACCTTGAATTTTATGTGGACCAGGTTTGTCTCCTGACAAGACAGCTGACTCATCTGCTTCCAAACCATAAATTTGGATGTCAGGATTTGCTTTTTTGAGCGCGCGAGAAACACCAGTGATCGTACCACCAGTACCGATACCAGCTACAAAGGCATCTAGACCTGTTGGACCGAAGTCTTCCAGAATTTCAGCTCCTGTTGTTAATTCATGAATTTCTGGGTTGGCAGGATTTTCAAATTGCAATGGGACCCAAGCACCGCGTTCAGCAGCGATTTCTTTTGCCTTTTCAATGGAACCTTTAATGCCTTCAGAACCAGGTGTAAGAACCAATTCAGCACCATAGGCTTGAACGATTTTACGGCGCTCGACACTCATTGTCTCAGGCATCACGATGACCACTTTGTATCCTTTAGCAGCACCGACCCAAGCGAGCCCAATCCCTGTATTTCCAGAAGTTGGCTCCACAATTGTATCGCCTGGCTTGATGATACCGCGTTTTTCAGCATCTTCAATCATGTTGAGAGCGATACGGTCTTTAACAGACGAACCTGGGTTGAAAGCCTCTAGCTTCACATAAACATCTGCTGCATCTTCAGGGACGATATTGTTCAATTTAACAACAGGTGTTTTTCCGATAAGTTGTGTAATATTTTGATAAATAGCCATAGTATTCCTCCAATTCTTGTAGGTTCAGTATACCCCCTGTACTTATTTTTGTAAAATATAAAAAAGCTATCGAGATGATAGCTGTTTTTAATTTATGGGGATTTCAACCACACGAACTGACGTCTCAGTTGCATGAATTTTACCATGATAGTAGTCCCTTAGACTGTTAATAGTTGTCTGAGTGTCTTCCTTGTCAACGTAGAGAGTTGTTGTTACAGTTTCTAAAAATTGGGTGTCATATTCGACCAATCCATTTTCAGAACACCATTTGGCAAAATCTTGGTATTGTGCGTAGGATAAAGTGACCTGAATCCCCTGTTGCTCTTTGACTAAAACGCAGCCAATCTTTTTGACTGCTTCAGCCACTGCTCCAGCGTAAGCACGGATCAGCCCTCCAGCCCCCAACTTTATACCGCCAAAATAACGCGTCACCACAGCCACAACATCGGTTAGCTCATGATTTTCTAAAACTGTCAGCATGGGAACTCCGGCTGTTCCTGAAGGCTCCCCATCATCGGAAGAACGTTTGGTACTAGACTGTTCTCCCAAGATAAAAGCAGAGCAGTTGTGATTAGCCTTGTAGTGTTCCTTTCTTAAGGAGTTGATAAATTCACGTGCCTCTTCTTCGCTAGTTACCCGTTTTAGATGGCAAATAAACTGCGATTTTTTTATGTCAATCTGAATGACACCATCTTCTTTAATCGTCTTGTATTTCTTCATAAGAAAATTGTACACATTTTTGTAGGACTTATCAAGTTTTCCTATCAATTTACGAATAATCAAGTATGAACATAAATGAAGATTATCTCGGTCGTTGGTTTACCAAGTATCAATTGACTGAGGAAGAGCGACGATTGGCAGAAATCATAGCGCCGGATCCCAAGGCTTGTCTACGCTGTGCAACTCCTTACCCTGTTGAAAATCGTCTCCCAAACGGTGCTTTCTATTGCAGAGAGTGCATCTTACTTGGACGAGTACGCAGTGACCAAGAAATCTATTATTTTCCGCAGAAGTCTTTTCCCAGACAAGATTCTTTATTATGGAAGGGGCAACTGACTAAGTGGCAGGCAGATATTTCGACAAAACTTTGTGCCAACATTGCAGCAAGGCAGCCAACCTTGGTCCATGCCGTGACAGGTGCTGGTAAGACGGAAATGATTTATGAAGCGGTAGCACAAGTGATTGACCAAGGCGGTAGTGCCTGCTTGGCAAGTCCTCGAATTGATGTCTGCATCGAACTGTATAAGCGGTTGAAAAGAGATTTTGCGTGTTCTATTTCACTTTTACATGGAGAGTCCGAACCCTACTTTCGGACACCGCTTGTGATTGCGACCACTCACCAGCTACTGAAGTTTTACCGCGCCTTTGACTTGATTTTGATAGATGAAGTTGATGCCTTTCCTTATGCAGACAATCCAGTTCTCTACCAAGCTGTTGACAATGCTGTCAAAGAAAATGGTGTCCAAGTCTTCTTGACAGCCACTTCTACAGCCGAGTTAGATAAAAAGGTAAAAAAGAAGGAGTTGGAGCGATTGCGTCTTCCTAGACGTTTTCATGAAAATCCGCTAGTCGTTCCAAGTAAGGTTTGGATACATCAATTTGACAAGCAATTATCTAAAAATCAACTTCCGGCGGTGATTAAAAAAGCTATTGCTGATCAGCGGAAGACAGGCTTTCCCTTGCTTATTTTTGCTCCAGAAATTACAAAAGGGAAAGAACTTTCTTCTATTATAGGACACTATTATCCAAAGGAAAAAATAGGCTTTGTTTCCAGTCAAACAGAAAATCGCTTGGAAATCGTAGAGCAATTTCGTAGCGGTGAAATTGGAATCCTTATCTCAACGACCATTTTAGAACGAGGAGTGACTTTTCCTTGTGTGGATGTTTTTGTTTTACAAGCCAATCATCGATTGTACACTTCATCCTCTCTAGTCCAGATTTCAGGTCGAGTGGGTCGGAGTGCGGAAAGACCGACGGGGCTCTTGTTTTTCTTCCTGGAGGAAACAAACAAAGCAATTGATAATGCTATAAAAGAAATTAAGTTGATGAACAAGGAGGCTGGTTATTGATGAATTGTTTACTATGCGGTGCGGCAGTAGCAGGTCGGCAAACATTTTCAGAACTTTATTTTCTCCGAGTAAGAGAAGAGGTTCTCTGTTTATCGTGCCAAATGTCTTTTGAAAAAATACCTGATCAACACTGCCAACGATGTTATAAGGGGATGACAGATGAGATTTGTGAGGATTGCATCAAATGGGAAAAGCAGGGAAAAATCATTGATCACGCCAGTCTTTATCAATATAACGAAACGATGAAATCCTATTTTAGTCGCTATAAGTTCGAAGGGGATTATCTTTTAAGAAAAATATTTAGCAAAAAATTGCAAAAAGTATTAAAAAATTACCAAGACTATACCCTAGTCCCGATTCCTGTCAGTCAAAAACGAGAAGAAGAGCGTGGTTTCAATCAGGTTAAAGGTCTATTAGATGCAGCAAGACTTCCCTATCAAGAATTGTTGGGAAAATATGAGACAGAAAAGCAATCGGAAAAAACGCGTCAGGAACGATTGAAATTAGAGCAACCATTTTATGTGGTTTCATATAAACAAGTGCCAGAAAAGATTTTATTAATTGATGATATCTATACGACAGGTGTGACTTTTGAAAGGGCAAAAGAGGCTATATTGAAAAAAGGAAAGAAAGAAATCAAGACGTTTTCATTGGCAAGGTGAGAAAACGCTTGCATTATTTATAGAAAGTGATATAATAAAAGGGAAGAAAGGCGAAAGCCGAGAAAGAGGTACTCATATGATTAAATTCAGTATTCGTGGTGAAAACCTTGAAGTGACAGATGCACTCCGTCGCTATGTTGAAGATAAGGTAGCAAAAATTGAAAAGTACTTCAATGAAGAGCAAGAATTGAATGCTAAGGTGAATTTGAAAGTTTACCGTGAAAAAACTTCTAAGGTTGAAGTAACTATTCCGCTTGGTTCTATCACGCTTCGAGCAGAAGATATTTCTCAGGATATGTATGGCTCAATTGACCTTGTAGTAGATAAAATCGAACGTCAAATTCGTCGCAATAAAACAAAGATTGAAAAGAAAAATAGACAAAAGGTTGCGATTAGCCAAATCTTTACAGCAGAACTAGAAGAGCAAGCAGCAGTAGAAGAAGTTAAAGTTGTTCGCACAAAACAAGTTGATGCGAAACCAATGGACTTAGAAGAAGCAAAATTGCAATTAGAACTATTGGGACATGACTTCTTCATCTATGTAGATGCAAAAGACCATACGACAAATGTGCTTTACAAACGCGAAGATGGAGATCTTGGACTGTTAGAAGTACGCAATTAAAAATTCGCCCCAATAAGGGGTGAATTTTTTTGAAAAAAAGTCAAAAACAGTGTTGACAGTAGTGAGGTAGTCTGATATACTAATTAAGTTGTCTCGTGAGGGGCGGCGGTCATGAAAAAAGTTTCTAA
>NZ_JBEPMK010000009.1:0-44521 GCF_040545695.1 Streptococcus gallinaceus
ACTTAATTTGCACGCTATCCAGCGTTTCATGCTCTAACAACGCCTCTGCTATCAATTTATGCACCTCGCGATGCTCTTGGATGATCGAGGATGCTCAGCGCCGTATACAAATACAAAAACGCCCGCTTATGAAATGATTTAGAACTAAGTCATTTCATAAACAAGCGTTCGATATTCAATTTCTGATGAGTGTTACCGCTGAGATAATCTCAGCGGTAGACCAGAGCTAGACTAAGGATTCAATATCCCATCATCATAACACTCAACAAAATTGATGATCTTATACAAGTTCGATAATTGCCATTGGTGCTGCGTCACCACGACGTGGTTCTGTTTTAAGAATACGTGTGTAACCACCATTGCGTTCTGCATAACGAGGAGCAATTTCAGAGAACAATTTTTGAAGAGCTGTAGTAGAAGTATACTTATCTGTTGCTTCATCATAGTTTTCTGCTGCAATTTCGTTACGAACAAATGCTGCTGCTTGACGACGAGCGTGCAAATCGCCACGTTTACCAAGAGTAATCATTTTTTCAACTGTTTTACGGATTTCTTTCGCACGAGCTTCAGTTGTAACGATTGATTCATTGATCAAAAGGTCAGTCGTCAAATCGCGCAACATTGCTTTACGTTGTGAGCTAGTACGTCCTAATTTACGGTATGCCATTTTTTCCTCCTATATTATTTATCTTTTTTCAATCCTAGACCAAGGTCAGCCAATTTAACTTTGACTTCTTCAAGACTCTTACGGCCAAGATTGCGCACTTTCATCATTTCAGGTTCAGATTTTTCTGTTAAATCAAATACAGTGTTAATTCCTGCACGTTTCAAACAGTTATATGAACGCACTGACAAATCAAGTTCTTCAATTGTACGGTCAAGCATACGATCATCTGAAGCCACTTCTGCTTCCTTCATCACTTCGGCTGACTTGGCAACTTCAGTTAAATCAGTAAACAATCCTAAGTGTTCCATCAAAATACGTGCTGACAGTCCCAATGCGTCTTCAGGAATTGTCGTTCCGTTTGTCATGATTTCAAGCGTTAATTTGTCAAAACCATCATTGCTACCAACGCGAGCTGGTTCAACTTGGTAATTTACTTTGACAACAGGCGTATAGATTGAATCTACCGCAAGTGTACCTACTGGTGCATCATCTTTTTTGTTACCCTCTGCTGGGATATAGCCACGTCCAGTATTGACAGTCATAACTGCCTTGAAAGTAGCGCCTGCAGCGATGGTGAAAAGATAATGATCAGGATTTACAATTTCAATATCACTATCTGTCAAGATGTCGCCTGCAGTAATTTCTGCTGGACCTACAACATCAAGTTCAATTGTCTTTTCGTCTTCGACATAAGATTTTACAGCAATGCCTTTGATGTTCAAAATAATTTGCATAACATCTTCGCGAACACCTGGAACTGTGTCGAATTCGTGGAGTACACCATCAATTTTAATTGATGTCACTGCAGCACCTGGAAGTGATGCAAGAAGTACACGACGAAGTGAGTTACCAAGAGTTGTTCCATAACCACGTTCTAGTGGCTCGATAACAAATCTGCCGTAATCTTTATTTTCATCAATTTTTGTTATAGTTGGTTTTTCAAACTCAATCATTTCTTACTCCCTCTTAAACGAAAAGCTGTGTATCGTTTGTATGATTATACACGGCGACGTTTTGGAGGACGAGCACCATTGTGTGGTACAGGAGTCACATCACGAATTGCAGTAACTTCAAGACCAGCGGCAGCAAGAGCACGAATAGCAGACTCACGACCTGAACCTGGACCTTTAACTGTAACTTCAACTGTTTTAAGACCGTGTTCTTGTGCAGATTTAGCAGCTGCTTCTGAAGCCATTTGGGCTGCGAATGGTGTAGATTTACGAGAACCTTTGAAACCAAGAGCACCAGCTGATGACCAAGCAAGAGCGTTACCATGCACATCAGTAATCATAACAATAGTGTTGTTAAATGTAGCGTGAATATGTGCAATACCAGATTCGATATTTTTCTTCACACGACGTTTACGTGTTGGTTTAGCCAATTTTTTTACCTCCTATTTTATTTTTTCTTACCTGCAATCGCAACAGCTTTACCTTTACGAGTGCGAGCGTTATTTTTAGTGTTTTGTCCACGGACAGGAAGTCCACGACGGTGACGGATACCACGGTATGAACCGATTTCCATCAAACGTTTGATGTTCAAGTTTACTTCGCGACGAAGGTCACCTTCAACTTTAATTGCATCAACTTCACGACGGATAGCGTCTTCTTGATCAGAAGTCAAGTCTTTTACACGGATATCTTCAGAAATTCCTGCAGCAGCAAGGATCTTTTTAGATGTTGTGAGACCGATTCCGTATACGTATGTCAATGAAATTACAACACGTTTGTCGTTTGGAATGTCAACTCCAGCAATACGAGCCATTTTTTCTCCTTTCTATCTTAACCTTGACGTTGTTTGTGTTTTGGATTTGCTGGGCAAATTACCATAACACGACCATTACGACGAATAACTTTGCAGTATTCGCAAATTGGTTTGACCGATGGTCTTACTTTCATTTTTATCCCTCCAAGTATTTCGACTATTTAAAGCGGTATGTGATACGTCCACGTGTCAAATCATATGGGCTAAGCTCGACAGTTACACGATCTCCGACCAAAATACGGATGTAGTTTTTACGGATTTTCCCTGAAACAGTTGCCAAGACTTGGTGTCCATTCTCCAACTCAACAGTAAACATAGCATTCGGCATTGTATCAACTACCTTGCCTTCAATTTCAATCACATCTTCTTTTGCCATGCAAAAGTTTCCCCCTCTAAATTTCGATTTGATGCCCTCTGCGCACAGAGGTAACAATTATAAGTCAGACTGGCTTATTTTATCATTTTTATCTAAAAAAAGCAAGTCATATTCATCAATTATTGTAATTTTGATAAAACAGCATCAATTGCTTCAAATACAACATCGATATCTTGATTGCCTTCAATATCATGAACAAGTCCTTGTGCACGATAGTGATCGATAATTGGTTGTCCTTGAGCAATATTTACTTCCAAACGACGTTTTACTGATTCTGGTTTGTCATCTTCACGTTGGTAGTAATCTGCTTCGTTGTAACCTTCAGGTGGTAGGTTAAAGACTTTATGGAAAGTTTCACCCGTTTCACGGTGGATAATCCGTCCGCTAAGGCGTTCTACCAAAATACTTGGGTCAATTTCAATATTGATCACACCTTGAAGATCAATACCTAACTCTTTCAAGTTTTCATCCAAAGCATGTGCTTGCTCAATTGTGCGTGGGTAGCCATCTAGCAAAAAACCTTTTTCTTGAATATCATCTTGAGTCAAGCGCTCTTTCACGATACCGTTTGTTACTTCGTCAGGAACCAAGTCACCTTTATCGATATATGATTTTGCCAATAAACCCATTTCAGTTTGGTTAGCCATCGCAGCGCGGAACATATCTCCTGTTGAAATATGAGCTACGCCAAATTTTTCAACAATTTTTGCTGCCTGTGTCCCTTTACCAGCACCTGGCAACCCCATAATCAAAAGATTCATTTCGAACTCCTTTTATTGTGTGAATAGCTTTACGCTATTTTCTAATGTTAATTGACCTATCAAAACAAAATAGAAGGTTGACAATGTCAACCTATATACTATTCTGTGATTTCCATAAATCCAACGTATTTTCTCTTCAATAAGTAACCTTCCAACTGCTTGATACCTTCGATACTTGTCATGATCACGATGATCAAACTTGTACCCAAGAAAGCAATATTAGAAGAAAGTCCCAAAAGGTTTTGTGCCAAAATTGGTAACAAGGCCACAATACCAAGGAAAAGAGAACCTACAGTTGCTAAACGTTTCAACAATTTTGAAAAGTATTGCTCTGTGCCATTACCTGGACGAACTCCGTGGATGTAAGCACCACTCTTTTGCAAACTTTCAGCAGTTTTTTCTGGATTTACCTGAACAAAACTGTAGAAGAATGTAAAGATGATAATCAAAACTGCATAGACAAGCATTCCTTTAACTGTAGTGTAATCAAAGTAGCTTTGCAAGTTTTGAAGAAGTGAGCTTGTGCGGTTTTGACTTGTCAAAAATTGTAAAATTGAAGTCGGAATGGCTGTGATAGAACCTGCAAAGATGACAGGGATAACACCAGCTGGATTCAGCTTCAACGGCAAGTATGAGCTCGAAGGAGCACCTTGCGCACGTTTTGTGTACTGGATTGGAATTTTGTACTCCGCTTGTTGTACGTAGGTTGTAAAATAAACAATGGCTAAAATAGCAACTACCAATACGGCTACAAAGATAGCCGATTCTGTTAAGCGACTAGAGTCGATATTCACAAAACGATCTTCGTAAATTTCTTTGATAGTAGCTGGAAGGGATGAAATGATACCGGCAAAGATAATCATTGATGTTCCATTTCCGTAACCCTTGTCTGTAATTTGTTCACCGAACCAAGTAACAATCATTGAACCAGTTGTTAAGATACTACCGATAATGATGTAAGTTTTCCAGTTGAGAGGCATGGTTGTCAGTTGAGCACCCGCGAGAGCATTCAAACCTGCTGTAATACCGACTGATTGAACAAATGCAAGAACAAGTGAAATATAGCGTGTTGCTTGATTTAATTTCCGACGACCAACTTCACCTTGTTTTCCCCATTCAACAAACTTTGGAACGATGTCCATTTGTAACAGTTGAACGATGATGGATGCAGTGATATAAGGACTAACACCCAAGGCAAAAACGGAAAAGTTCTTCATCGCATTCCCTGAAACCAAACTCAACATGTTTAAGAATGGCAAGTTTGACACCGCCTCTAAACTCTTTGCGTTGATTCCTGGTACTGTGATGTGTGTTCCTACGCGAAAAACAAATAAGATAAAAATTGTAAACAAAATTTTATTGCGAACATTTTTTACCTTGAACGCTTCTTTTAATAGTTTAAAAAACATAGTTGGTCACCCCTTAGATGACTTCTACTGAGCCACCTTTTGAAGTGATTGCTTCTTCAGCTGATTTAGAGAATTTAGCAGCTTTCACTGTCAATTTCTTAGTCAATTCGCCGTTACCAAGAACTTTAACTCCTGATTTTTCAGCTTTGACAATACCAGCTTCGATAAGTACAACTGGTGTTATCTCTGTACCATCTTCGAAAACATTCAATTGATCAAGGTTCACAATTGCATACTCTTTAGCGTTGATGTTTGTGAAACCACGTTTTGGAAGACGACGGAACAATGGAGTTTGTCCACCTTCAAAACCAAGACGCACGCCGCCACCGCTACGAGCTTTTTGACCTTTTTGACCGCGGCCAGAAGTTTTACCGTTACCCGATGATGTACCACGACCTACACGGTTGCGAACTTTACGTGAACCTGTTGCAGGTTGTAATTCATGAAGTTTCATTATTTAATTTCTCCTTATTTGTAAAATGCTAGCGCCTTTATGAGAAAAAGGACTTCCCACAAAAACTCGCCTATACTAAATTAACTTTAAGCCGCACAGAAACCCGTACGACTCAAGTTCTTATTCTGTTTGAAGTCTTATTTAACTTCTTCTACAGTTACCAAGTGAGATACGGCGTTAACCATACCACGGATAGCTGCATTGTCTTCTTTAACGACTGAGCTGTTCAATTTGCCAAGACCAAGCGCCACAACAGTTTTACGTTGTGATGGAATACGGCCGATTGGAGACTTCGTCAAAGTAATTTTAATTTGAGCCATGAGTTCCCCTTTCTTATGCCAAATCTGAAACTGAGATTCCGCGAAGTGCAGCAACCTCTTCAGCACGTTTCAATTGTTTCAAACCTTCAACTGTTGCACGAACGATGTTGATTGGAGTGTTTGAGCCAAGTGATTTAGATGTTACATCTGCAATACCTGCCAATTCGATTACGGCACGTGTTGCACCACCAGCAGCAACCCCAGCACCTTCTACAGCTGGTTTCAACAATACTTTAGCACCACCAAATTCTGAACGAACTTCGTGAGGGATTGTTGTACCAACCATTGGTACTTCGATCATGTTTTTCTTAGCAGCTTCAACTGCTTTACGGATAGCTTCAGGTACTTCTTGAGCTTTACCAGTACCGAAACCTACACGTCCGTTACGGTCTCCAACAACCACAAGAGCTGCAAAACGAAGACGACGTCCACCTTTAACAACTTTTGTAACACGGTTGATGGCTACTACGCGTTCTTCAATTTCAACTGCGTTATCTTTAAATGCCATTTCTTAGTGTCCTCCCTATTAGAATTTCAATCCGTTTTCACGAGCTGCGTCAGCCAAAGCCTTCACACGTCCGTGATAGAGATATCCACCGCGGTCAAAGACCACTTCAGAAATACCTTTCGCAGCTGCACGTTCAGCAACGAGTTTACCTACAACAACGGCTTGTTCTGTCTTAGTTCCTTTTGAAACTTCTTTATCAAGAGTAGAAGCGCTTGCGAGCGTTACACCCGCTACGTCATCAATCACTTGAGCGTAGATGCCTGTATTAGAACGGAAAATGTTCAAACGTGGGCGAGCAGCAGTTCCAGAGATTTTACCGCGAACACGACGGTGGCGTTTTTGGCGGATTTTGTTTTTATCTGGTTTTGAAATCACAATTTTCACCTCTTTATTATTGATTTCGCCTCAAACGAGGCTAGTTTCGGAAAATAAAGTTCCGAGAAAGATATACATCTTCCTCAAGAAACTATTATTTACCAGTTTTACCTTCTTTACGGCGAACGAATTCACCAACGTAACGAATACCTTTACCTTTATATGGCTCAGGAGCGCGAAGGCTACGGATGTAAGCTGCTGTTTGACCAACAACTTCTTTGTTGATACCAGACACAATGATTTGTGTTGGTGTTGGAACTTCAAATGTGATACCTTCTGGTGCAATCACTTCGTCTGGATGTGATTTCCCAACTGCAAGTGTCAATTTGTTACCAGCCAATTGTGCACGGTAACCGACACCACGCATTTCAAGTTCTTTTTTGAAGCCTTCAGAAACACCAACAACCATGTTGTTGAGATTAGCACGGCTAGTACCGTGGATAGTCTTCATTTCTTTTGAATCATTTGGACGGTGAAGTGTTACTTCTGTACCTTCTACTTTGATTTCAATGGTTGTAGGGAATTCACGAGTCAATTCACCTTTAGGTCCTTTTACAGTTACCACGCCGTTGTTTTGAGCAAGCTCAACACCAGCAGGCAATGTAATCACTTTATTACCAATACGTGACATGTTATTTTTCTCCTGTTAAATTATCAGGCCATATGGCCAGTTTTCACGGGGCAGAAATTTAGTCTAAAACGACTAAATTACCATACATACGCAAGGATTTCTCCACCAACGTTCTTTTGACGAGCTTGTTTGTCTGTCAAAAGACCTTCTGATGTAGAAATGATTGCAATTCCAAGTCCGTTAAGAACTTTAGGAACATCTTCACGTTTTGAGTAAACACGAAGACCTGGTTTTGAGATACGTTTCAAGTTTGTGATAACTTTTTCACCGTTTGGTCCGTATTTCAAGAATACACGGATGATGCCTTGTTTGTCATCTTCGATGAATTCAACGTTTTTTACAAAACCTTCGTTTTTAAGGATTGTAGCAATCCCTTTTTTAATGTTTGATGCAGGTACTTCAAGCACTTCGTGTTTTGCTTGGTTAGCATTACGAATGCGTGTCAAAAAGTCTGCAATTGGGTCAGTCATAACCATTTTATTTTCTCCTCTTACTAGCAGTTTGAAAGAATCACTTGCTAGTTAATGATGTCCATTTGGACAGGCTCAGCAAAGCTGATTTAGATGTACGCTCATTCACAGAACAAGCCGATTCGAACACGGGCTAAACACTGGACAAAAAAGATAAACTCTCCTAGAGACCAAAGTCTCGTCGTCTAGTTTCCTATTTTTGCTGTGCGTTTTTAACGCCCTTTGTATCATCTTCTTACCAAGAAGCTTTTGTAACGCCTGGAATTTGTCCAAGGTAAGCCAAGTCGCGGAAGCATACACGGCAAAGTTTGAATTTGCGGTAAACTGAATGTGGACGTCCACATTTTTCACAACGAGTGTAGGCTTGAGTTGAGAACTTAGCTGGGCGTTTGTTCTTAGCGATCATTGATTTTTTAGCCATTTATTCTCTCCCTATTATTTCGCAAACGGCATACCAAGGCCTGTGAGCAATGCACGTGATTCTTCGTCAGTGTTAGCAGTTGTAACGATGACGATATCCATACCACGAGTTTTATCAACGTCATCGAAGTTGATTTCTGGGAAGATCAATTGTTCTTTCACACCAAGTGTGTAGTTTCCGCGTCCATCAAACGATTTTGTTGGAACACCGTGGAAGTCACGTACACGTGGAAGTGATACTGAAACCAACTTGTCCAAGAATTCATACATGCGTTCGCCACGAAGAGTCACTTTCGCACCGATAGCAACCCCTTCACGAAGACGGAAGCCGGCGATTGATTTCTTAGCTTTTGTGATAAGTGGTTTTTGACCTGAAATAAGTGCCAATTCTTCAGCAGCTTTTTCAAGGTTTTTAGCGTTAGAAACAGCGTCACCAACACCCATGTTCAAAACGATCTTATCAACTTTTGGCACAGCCATAACTGATGAATAGTTAAATTGCTCAGTCAAAGCAGGAACAACTTCATTAAGATATTTTTCTTTTAAACGATTTGCCATTATACTTCTCCTTTCCTTCGTGATTAATCAAGCACTTCGCCTGATTTTTTGTTGTAACGAACTTTTTTGCCGTCAACAACTTTGTAACCAACGCGTCCAGCTACACCGTTTTTGTCCAAAACTTGAACGTTTGATGCATGGATTGGAGCTTCGATTTCAACGATTGCACCTTGAGGGTTTTCGTTGTTTGGTTTTTGATGTTTTTTGACAATGTTAACACCTTCAACAACAACTTTGTTTACTTTTGGAAGTGCTGTTACAACAAGGGCTTCAACACCTTTGTCTTTACCAGCGATAACGCGAACTTTGTCGCCTCTTTTTACAAACATTTGGTTTCTCCTGTGAATTTCTTACGCCCTAATGGGCACCCTGCAGAACTGCAGGGGACTTAGTTTGTTTTTAGATTAAAGTACTTCTGGTGCCAATGAAACGATTTTCATGAAACCGCCGTCACGCAATTCGCGTGCCACTGGGCCAAAGATACGAGTTCCGCGAGGAGTTTTGTCTTCACGGATGATAACAGCAGCATTTTCGTCGAATTTGATGTATGAACCATCAGCACGACGAGCACCTGTTTTAGTACGAACGATAACAGCTTTTACAACGTCACCTTTTTTAACCGCACCACCAGGAGTAGCTTGTTTTACTGAAGCAACGATAATGTCGCCAATGTTTGCAAATTTACGTCCTGAACCACCAAGAACTTTGATAGTCAAGATTTCGCGTGCGCCACTGTTGTCAGCAACTTTTAAACGAGTTTCTGTTTGAATCATATTCGTTTTCTCCTTTCAGTTTGATTAAATGATAACTGCTTCTTCTACAACTTCTACAAGACGGAAACGTTTTGTAGCTGAAAGCGGACGAGTTTCCATGATACGAACGATATCGCCTTCTTTAGCAACATTGTTTTCATCATGAGCTTTGTATTTTTTAGAGTAGTTAATACGCTTACCATAGACTGGGTGGTTACGTTTAGTTTCAACTACAACTGTGATGGTTTTGTCCATTTTGTCAGACACAACACGTCCAACAAGGACTTTACGATTATTGCGTTCCATTGAAATTCTCCTTTCCCAATCTATTATTTCATTTCAGATTGCACTGTTTTGATACGTGCAATTTGTTTTTTAACTTCGTTCAAACGAGCAGTTTGCTCAAGTTGACCTGCAGCAGCTTGGAAACGGAGCTCAAAGAGTTCTTTCTTCAACTCGTTTTCGCGTTTTGCAAGTTCTTCTTGAGAAAGTCCACGAAGTTCTTTAACAAATTCTTTTACTTCATTAAGTTTCATGCCTTCTCCTTATTCTGCTTCACGTTTTACGAATTTCACTTTAACTGGTAATTTGTGGCCAGCAAGACGGAATGCTTCACGAGCGATTTCTTCTGAAACGCCTGCAACTTCAAACATTACTTTGCCACGTTTAACTGGAGCTACCCAACCTTCAGGAGCACCTTTACCAGAACCCATACGAACCCCGATAGCTTTAGCAGTGTATGATTTGTGAGGGAAGATTTTGATCCAAACTTTACCACCACGTTTCATATAACGAGTCATCGCGATACGAGCAGCTTCGATTTGACGGTTTGTAATCCATGAGCTAGTTGTAGCTTGAAGGCCGTATTCACCAAATGCTACTTCTTTACCACCTTTAGCTTCACCGCGCATTTTTCCACGGAATTCACGACGGTGTTTAACACGTTTAGGTACTAACATTGGTTATTTACCTCCTTGAGTGTTTTTACGAGCTGGAAGAACTTCACCACGGTAAATCCATACTTTAACACCAAGTTTACCGTAAGTTGTAAGAGCTTCTTCCCATGCGTAGTCGATATCAGCACGAAGTGTGTGAAGAGGAACAGTACCCTCTGAGTAGCCTTCTGCACGGGCAATATCAGCACCGTTCAAACGACCAGAAACTTGTGTTTTGATACCTTTAGCACCAGCGCGCATTGCACGTTGGATAGCTTGTTTTTGTGCACGACGGAAAGCAACACGTTGCTCCAATTGACGAGCAATACCTTCACCAACAAGGTGAGCGTCCAAATCTGGTGATTTGATTTCAACGATGTTGATGTGTACTTGTTTACCAGTCAATTTGTTCAATTGTGCACGAAGTGCGTCAACATTGCTACCTGATTTACCAATAACCATACCTGGTTTAGCAGTGTGGATTGATACGATAACTTTGTTTACTGCACGTTCAATTTCAATAGTTGAAACTGATGCATCAGCCAATTCTTTTTTGATAAAGTTGCGGATTGAAAGATCTTCATGAAGGTAATCCGCGTATTCTTTTTCAGCATACCATTTAGCATCCCAGTCACGGATGATGCCGACACGCATACCAATTGGATGTACTTTTTGTCCCACGTTTTTACCTCCTTATTTTTCTGCCACAACTACAGTGATATGAGCTGTGCGTTTGTTGATTGGTGAAGCAGAACCTTTCGCACGTGGACGGAAACGTTTAAGAGTTGGTCCTTCGTTTGCGAATGCTTCGCTTACTACCAAGTTAGCTTTTTCCAAACCAAAGTTGTTTTCAGCGTTAGCGATAGCTGAGTTCAAAACTCCTTCAATCACTGTTGCAGCTTTGTTTGGTGTGAATTTTAAGATTGCAATTGCATCGGCTACGCTTTTGCCACGGATGTTATCCAAGACAAGACGTGATTTACGAGGTGAAACACGTACTGTGCGAGCAGTTGCTTTAGCTGAAGTAATTTCTGCCATTGTGTTTTCCTCCTATTATTTTCTACGTGTTTTCTTGTCGTCAGCAGCGTGACCTTTGTAAGTACGAGTTGGTGCAAATTCACCAAGTTTGTGACCTACCATGTCTTCTTGGATGTAAACAGGTACATGTTTACGTCCATCGTATACTGCGATTGTATATCCGATAAAGCTTGGGAAAATCGTTGAACGACGTGACCAAGTTTTAATTACTTTTTTCTTTTCGTCATTTGCTTGAGCTTCAACTTTTTTCATCAAATGCTCATCGACGAAAGGTCCTTTTTTAAGACTACGTCCCATTATGTAGTTTTCTCCTTTAAATAATGTACCACAGCGGCTTGTGCGCTTACGCGCACTACCGAGCTGGCGGATAAATCAACTAGCTAGTTGATTATTTTTGGTTGCGACGACGAACGATAAGTTTGTCAGATTTCGCTTTCTTGTTACGAGTTTTAAGACCAAGCGCAGGTTTACCCCATGGAGTAGATGGCGCTTTACGTCCAACCGGTGCTTTACCTTCACCACCACCGTGTGGGTGATCGTTAGGGTTCATTACAGAACCACGAACTGTTGGGCGGATACCTTTCCAACGGCTACGTCCTGCTTTACCAATGTTAACAAGTGATTGTTGTTCGTTACCTACAGTACCAACAGTAGCACGGCAAGTGCCCAAGATCATACGAACTTCGCCAGATTGAAGACGAACAAGAACGTATTTACCTTCTGCTCCAAGTACTTGTGCAGATGCACCAGCAGCACGGACCAACTCACCACCGTGACCTGGTTTCAACTCGATGTTGTGTACAACTGTACCGACTGGAATGTTTGCAAGTGGAAGTGCGTTACCAACTTTGATATCCGCATCTGGACCAGAAACGATACGTTGACCTACTTCAAGACCTTTTGGTGCAATGATGTAAGCTTTCACACCGTCAGTGTAGTGTACAAGTGCGATGTTTGCAGTACGGTTTGGATCGTACTCGATAGTTTTAACAACTGCTTCAACGCCATCTTTGTTACGTTTGAAGTCAATCAAACGGTAGTGACGTTTGTGACCGCCACCTTGGTGACGAACAGTGATGCGACCGTTGTTGTTACGACCAGCTTTGCTCTTAAGAGAAACAAGCAATGATTTTTCTGGAGTGCTTGTAGTGATTTCAGCGAAATCCAAAGAAGTCATGTTACGACGGCCATTTGTCGTTGGTTTATAAACTTTAATACCCACGTTATTTCCTCCTTAGATTATTCAGCTTCAGTTGCAAACAACTCGATTGCTCTTGAATCAGCTGTAAGAGTGATGATAGCTTTTTTCACTTTGTTTGTGCGACCTACATAACGACCTACGCGTTTTGTTTTAGGTTTTACGTTGATTGTGTTAACGTTAGCAACTTTAACACCTTCAAACGCAGCTTCAACAGCTTGTTTGATCAACAATTTGTGTGCACGAGTGTCAACTTCAAATACATATTTACCTGCTTCAAGTTGGCCCATTGAGCTTTCTGTGATGACAGGTTTTTTGATAACATCATACAAATTCATTATGCAAGAACCTCCTCGATTTTAGAGATAGCTGCTTGAGTCACAAGAAGTTTGTCACTGTTTGCGATGTCAAGAACACTTGCAGTTGTTGCAGTTGCAACTTTCACGTTTGGAATGTTGCGAGCTGAGAGAGCTGCGAATTCGTTTCCTTCTTCAAGAATAACAAGGACTTTTGAATCAATGCTCAAAGCTGCAAGAACTTTTGCAAATTCAGCAGTTTTTGGAGCTGCAAATGTAAGTGAGTCAACAGCTACAAATTTGTTTTCAGCAACTTTTTCTGAATAAACAGATTTAAGTGCCAAGCGACGAACTTTTTGTGGAAGTTTGTACGCGTATGAACGTGGAGTTGGTCCGAAGACTACGCCACCGCCACGCCATTGTGGTGAACGGATAGAACCTTGACGAGCGCGTCCAGTTCCTTTTTGACGCCATGGTTTGCGTCCGCCACCGCGAACTGCTGAACGGTTTTTAACTGCGTGAGTACCTTGACGAAGGCTAGCACGTTGGCTGATGATGACATCAAACACAACTGATTGATTTGGTTCGATACCAAATACTGCATCGTTCAATACAACTTCACCAGCTTGTTTACCAGTTTGGTCAAATAATGTTACGTTTGCCATTTCGACTGATTTCCCCTTTCCTTATTATTTACCAGCTTTAACTGCTGATTTGATAGTGATAAGAGATTTCTTAGCACCTGGTACGTTACCTTTGATAAGGATAACGTTCTTTTCTGGAACAACTTGTACAATTTCAAGGTTTTGAATTGTCACACGGTTTCCACCCATACGGCCTGCAAGGTTTTTACCTTTGAAGACACGGTTTGGCGCAACAGGTCCCATTGAACCTGGACGACGGTGGTAACGTGAACCGTGAGCCATAGGACCACGTGATTGACCATGGCGTTTGATAACACCTTGGAAACCTTTACCTTTTGATGTACCAGTTACATCAACAACATCGCCGGCTGCGAATGTTTCAACTGTGATTTCAGCACCAACTTCTAAGCCTTCAATGTTTTTGAATTCACGAATGAAGCGCTTAGGAGCTGTGTTAGCTTTTGCTACATGGCCTTTGGCAGGTTTGTTGCTCAATACTTCGCGTTTGTCATCAAAACCAACTTGAACAGCTGCATAGCCGTCAGTTTCAACAGTTTTCACTTGAAGAACTACGTTTGGAGTAGCTTCGATGACAGTTACAGGGATAAATTCACCTGATTCAGTGAAGATTTGAGTCATTCCCACTTTTTTCCCTAAGATTCCTTTTGTCATGAGAAAATGTTTCCTTTTCTTTATTTTTCTTAAAAAGTTTTTAACGAGCGTTTTTTATGCTCAAGTGAAATCAGATTAAAGTTTGATTTCTACGTTCACACCTGATGGCAAGTCGAGTTTCATCAACGCATCAACTGTTTTTTGAGTTGGGTTAACGATGTCGATCAAGCGTTTGTGTGTACGCATTTCGAATTGTTCGCGAGAATCTTTATATTTGTGAGTCGCGCGGATGATTGTGTAGAGGCTACGTTCAGTTGGAAGCGGAACTGGACCAGCTACGCTAGCGCCTGTACGAGTTGCAGTTTCTACGATTTTTGCAGCTGCTGTGTCAAGAGTACGGTGTTCGTACGCTTTCAAGCGGATGCGGATTTTTTTGTTTGCCATCTTTGTCTCCTTTTCGTCTATTTACGATAATAGGCTAGCTCCACAAGAAAACCGACAGGTGATTGCGTGGCAATGCAACCGAGCGTGTCGCAACCTCTTGCATCAAAGCTAAACTGTGATTTTCACAGCACCATAGTAGTATATCAAAACTCTATTCGCTTTGCAAGAATTTTGTGCACTTATTTAAAAAATAAAACAGGAACCATTTCTGTATCAAAAAATCGGACCTGTTTGTTTACTATTAATAGAAGAAGGTTTTTCAATTGATGGAAAGTCAGCTTGAAGTTGTTATACGAAAAAAGACTAGAGTTGCCTCTAGTCTGCTACAGGAATAGTTGTAATCTGTAAATTTGGCCATTTTTCTAACCAATTTTTCTTTTGCAGGCGTGTGTGGTAAAGTTGACGACGTGCCTCATCTTGAAGGAAATGAGGCGTTGGCTCAATGCGAAACGCTCGAATAACTTCCAGTCCGTAAGGGGCAAACACTTCTATCGTCTCATCTTCCATCAGTCGAACACCACTTGCGGTACAAGTTTCGGGATATTTTGACATAGCATCTTTAGAATTGATGTAGGGGGCTGTTCTAGGATTATGGATGTGCATGTTTTTTTTAATTCCCAACGATACTGCGGATAGACTTGTAGCAATTGCTTTTCCAACTGACAAGTCTCCTCATAAGAAACGTCTGGATCATAAAAAATAATATCTACATCTGTCTCTGGATCAAAGCCTGGTTGCCCAGAAGAACGATTCCAGATAAAATTACGCACACTACCTGCACACAGCCAACTATCTTTGAGTTCAAGTTCCTTGATGATGTGCAGAATCTTCCATATATCTGAATCCTGCTGCAATTCTTTTTTGAGAGTTTCCATGTTTTTATTTCCCGTGGTAGGGATAACCCAGATGGTCATAGACTTTGGCCGTTGCCACGCGCCCCGTTCTCGTTCGCATAATAAAACCTTTTTGAATAAGATAAGGCTCATACATGTCTTCAACCGTATCACGATCCTCAGCAATATTGACCGAAAGAGTTCCCAGACCCACAGGTCCGCCATTATACATTTCAATCATGGTGCGAAGGATTTTCTGGTCCACATAGTCCAAACCTTCTCGGTCTACATCCAGCATGGTCAAGGCCTTGTCCGTAATGGCATCATCAATCAGCCCATCTCCCATAATTTGAGCAAAATCGCGCACGCGTTTGAGTAGACGATTAGCAATACGAGGTGTTCCACGACTCCGACGAGCCAGCTCAATTGCCGCTTCATGGGTAATTTCCATTTCAAAAATTTCTGCCGTCCGTTCGACAATCTCTGTCAAATCATCCAGCTCGTAGTATTCCATGTGACCTGTGATTCCAAAACGTGCTCGAAGTGGATTGGACAACATCCCTGCACGGGTGGTGGCACCAATCAGAGTAAAAGGCGGTAAGTCCAAATGCACGGCACGACTGGCTTCTCCAGCACCAATCATGATGTCAATATAGAAATCCTCCATAGCACTGTAGAGAATTTCCTCAACCGCCATCGGCATACGGTGAATTTCATCGATGAAAAGAACATCTCCCGGCTCCAAGTCATTGAGAATCGCTACTAAATCGCCTGCTTTTTCAATCACCGGACCGGAAGTCTGCTTGATATTAACGCCCAGCTCATTTGCAATGACAAAAGCCATAGTCGTCTTTCCCAAGCCAGGAGGTCCAAACAAAAGGGCATGATCCAAAGCCTCGTCCCGCAGCTTAGCCGCTTCAATAAAAATCTTCAGCTGATCCTTGACCTTGTCCTGACCGATATATTCGTCTAATTTTTGGGGGCGCAGCGTCCGTTCAACTTGCTCCTCATCCCCCATTTGCTCTGTATCAAAAATTCTAGTCATAAAAGTATTATAGCATAAAAAGAAGCTATTGATAAGCGCTAAAAGAGCGAAACACGACTCGTTTCGCCCTCCAGATCAATATTTCCACCATTCCCAGTCTGATAAAGTTTCTACTGTGTTTACTACAAATGGTAATGCAAGAAAGAATAAGTATTTCAACTTAAAAAGTTTGTTCATATTAGTTATCTCCTAAATATTTTTTACATTGTTTATTTTAAGAGATTCTAATCTATTTTAACATGTCACATATGTCATGTTCCCTGCGTATCTTTTTTCCATTCCTGCATTAACTGTTTCTCTAAGTAACTATCTCCAGTCATTTGCGCAAATGCAATAGCCTTCAAATAACATTCCTCTGCATTTTTCTTATCATTTAAAAGATAGAGTTTGTATTTCCATTGCAATAGCTGTTGTACCGGAAGACGCTTGAAATCATGAACTTTCTCTATTGTATCTGAAATGACTTGCAAAACTTCTTCCACTTTCGAAATATTTTTTTCTTTAAAATAAATAGAAAACAAATCCATACAAATAGAATTGATGATAAACAATTCTTCTGTATCGTACCTATGGTAGTGTTTCATCAGCAAAGAAAATATTTTATGAATGAATAGTTCGTCATAATACTCAGAAGACGCATTAGCACACAACAAATAGAGCTTGATTAAAATCAAATCATTCATCTGATAGCTATGTTTAAGCTTCAGCTGCTCTAAAGATTCTTCAAGTAAACCTGCCCCAAAGTCAACTTTTCGTGTACTAAAAGTATCCAAAATTGTTCTCAAACTATCAACTGTTAGCTTTTCATCTTCTGGTAAGCGGTCATAGTAATCACTATAAATTTCATCAAACTGCTCTTCTCGTTCTTGAATTTTTTCATCATCTGTATAAACTGGAGTGCGTAATATCTGATATTTTAACTCTTTATATTTCTTAGGAAGTTCTAAGGACGTTTCGTCAATAAAAAAACTGACAGACTCTCCAAATTGTTGTGCAATATATCGCATTCTCTCCAGAGTGGGTATACACTCACCCGCCTCGATCCTAGCAAATTGTCTCACAGAAAGGACTGACTGATCTCCACAAAAGCCTTCTCGCGTTATGCCTTTTTCTTCTCTCAACCGACGAATTTTTACTCCTAACTCTTTCATATCCTTCTCTCCTAGTGCTTATTCGTGTATTATATCACAAATATATGTTTTTTATTATATTTTATTTGTTTTTATAATTTAAAATTCGGATTTCACCCAAAAGTTGCTCTGTTTTCGTGGTGTTGATTATAAAAAAAGATTGAAGAATAATTCTTCAATCTTTTTTAATCCAAACCCAATCGAGCAAAAATGTCATCTACACGTTTTGTATAGTAGATTGGGTTGAAGAGCTCGTCTATTTCCTCTTGTGTGAGGCGGGATGTGACTTCTTCGTCAGCTTCGAGGAGCGGTTTAAAGTCTACTTGGTTATCCCATGAGTAGGCTGTTTTTGGTTGAACCAAGTCGTAGGCTTGTTCGCGGGTCATACCTTTTTCAATCAAGGTAAGCATCACGCGTTGGCTGTAGATAAGTCCAAAGGTTGAATTCATGTTTCGGAGCATATTGTCAGGGAAGACCGTCAAATTCTTGACAATATTACCAAAGCGGTTGAGCATGTAGTTGATGAGGATAGTCGTGTCAGGCATGATGATGCGCTCAGCTGATGAGTGCGAAATATCGCGTTCGTGCCAAAGGGCTACGTTTTCATAAGCCGTCACCATGTGACCACGGATAACACGCGCTAGCCCAGTCATGTTTTCAGAACCGATTGGGTTGCGTTTGTGAGGCATAGCAGAGCTACCCTTTTGACCTTTGGCGAAGAATTCTTCAACTTCGCGCTGTTCTGATTTTTGTAGACCACGGATTTCGGTTGCCATGCGTTCAATAGATGTTGCGATGCTAGCAAGCACTGCAAAGTATTCGGCATGCAAGTCACGTGGCAAGACTTGAGTTGAAATTTCTTGTGGGCGGATGCCTAATTTGCCACAAACATATTCTTCCACAAATGGTGAGATGTTGGCAAAGTTACCAACGGCACCAGAGATTTTCCCTGCTTCCACACCAGCGGCAGCATGTTCAAAACGCTCAATGTTGCGCTTCATTTCGCTGTACCAAGTGGCAAGTTTAAGACCAAAAGTTGTTGGCTCAGCATGAACACCGTGGGTACGACCCATCATGATAGTCATCTTGTGCTCACGAGCTTTATCAGCCACGATATTAGTGAAGTTTTCAAGGTCACGACGGATAATGTCGTTGGCCTGCTTGTAGAGATAACCGTAGGCAGTGTCCACCACGTCAGTAGAGGTCAAGCCATAGTGAACCCACTTGCGCTCTTCGCCAAGGGTCTCAGAAACCGCACGGGTAAAAGCCACCACATCGTGACGGGTTTCTTGCTCAATATCAAGAATGCGGTCAATATCAAAGTCCGCATTGGCACGAATCTTCGCCACATCCTCCTTAGGAATTTCACCCAACTCAGCCCAAGCCTCGTCAGCCAAAATCTCCACTTCCAACCAAGCACGGTACTTGTTTTCTTCACTCCAAATGTTCGCCATCTCAGGGCGTGTGTAACGTTCTAGCATGTTTTCTCCTTATATTACTTCAGTATCAAATTCATTAAGAACCTGTTTACCTTTTCTTTTGACAGAATCTATCAGTCCTGGCTGCACATGATCTGGTTGATTAATTGCAATCCCCGCTTGTTGCCCCTTATTTTCTAAATTCCTAATTTCTTGCTCCAAAGACGCTATTTCTTGATCAAGTTCACCATTTTTATTTTGTTGTTGCATGAGGACTAACTTTTCTCGTAAAATAAGTACTATACTGGGCAGAACAAGTATAGACATTGTCAATATCATTTCAAGTGGACTATTTTGTTTTATTGAATTCGTTTCTAAAAAGCGACTATTTGAATAAGTAAACTTAGATTGTACAAAAAAGTCACTCCCTAACAATTTTATTTTATCATCAGCTACTTTAATACCAATTATCGGACGCTCAAATCTGTTGAATATATAATGAAACTCCTCAGATTTATGCTTTACTTGTTCCTCTAATGATTGTTGTAGCTTCTGCATAGAATTTTTAAATACATTCCGTATCTCTTGAACACATTTTTTCTTGTTGTCACCATTAGCAACATTGTTATTTTGAATAGACTCCTCAAAAAAATCAACCAAATTAAATTCTCTAATATTTCCAGCCATTGATTCTTCATACAATCTCAATAAATCTTCTTTTTTATTTCCAATATTTAATTTATGCTTATTTACAATTGAAAAATACTGTCGATACGCTTCAAAAAACTCATGTAAAATCAAAATTTGTTTGTTTAAGCTTAGAGAAACTGGAGAACCTAAATGATAGTATTTAACAATATCACTGGATTTTGTTAGATCTAAAATAGGTTCCTCATATCTTTTATATTGGCTATTAATGTTTATTGATGAATTAAAAATAATAACATCTTTTTCTTCAACACCTTGATTAATATATTGAGAAAGATCATTCAATAATATGGTTTTATAATAAAATTCACTAAAGTTATCAGACAATCTTGAAATTTGCCAATTTGTATAAAGTGTTTGATTATCTTTTTGAGCTGATAATCTTAGCTTTAACTTGTTACTCACTTCCATTATTCCTTCTCTTATACTCCAAATTTTCTTTCAAAAGTTTTACAACTTTTTGTTTTTCTTGCTCTATCTCATTTTCTTTTGAAACCTGTAACTGGTAGTTTATATACGCAATATTCAATAGTAAAAGTGAGACTGATATCGCTGAAAAACCTCCTCTTTTTGAAATTGATTGAATAAACAAAAATATAGAATTATTATAAAGACTAAGCAGGAAAATAATCAAGCTAGCCATCACGCCAATCGTTATTGTAAATAATTTTTTCCTCTTACCCTCTACTCTGAAAAATTCAAATAGCGGGTCGCAAAGAGCAGATATCAAAGTTGCAATTGTCGCATATAAAAAAATCGGATAAGTAGAATTCAAATCAAGCCTATTACTAAAGAAAGTGGATCCTCCTAATATAGAGAGTATCAAAGCAATGGTAATTATTATAAGGCTAAATAAATCATTCTTAATTATCAACCGTTTGAAATACTCCCTTTTCATCAAATTCTCCTTACATAGTTATTAAACCACTAACAAACTCCTCCACACTCTCCGCATCTCCAAACAAGGTCACATGCCCCATCTTGCGGTTGTGCTTCGCTTCTAGTTTACCATAAAGGTGGAGGTGGGCGCTAGGATTTTCATGACAAAAGGCTTGCGCGGCTTCCATGTGTTGGCCGAGGACATTAAGCATGATGGCTGGTGCATGGAGGTGGATTAGTGGCAAGGGTTGTCCGAGAACACCTAGGATATGAGTATCAAACTGTGAAAAGTCGCAGGCTTCAATGGAATAATGTCCTGAGTTGTGGGGACGAGGTGCGATTTCATTAACCAAAATCTGGTCACCCGCCACAAACATTTCAACGCAGAGGGTTCCTGATAGGTCCAACCGCTTGGCAATTTGCACTGCCATAGCTTGGGCTTTTTCTGCCAGTTCTTCAGAAATGCGGGCTGGGACGATGGTTTTTGATAGGATGTTGTTGCGATGGATGTTTTCTTGGACTGGGAAGACCGTCACGTCCTTGCCATTGCCTGACACGATGACCGAGATTTCAAGGTCGAAGGTCACAAATTCTTCCAAGACACACTCGGCATGATTTGCCAATTCCATCGCGTCAGCCAGAGTTTCTTGAGAGTTGATAACCACTTGCCCATGTCCATCGTAGCCACCTGTTGCGGTTTTGAGGACATAGTTTTTAGACAGGTCTAGTTTTTCTAGGTCTAGACTTGATATGATAACCTTGTAGGGTGCCACAGTGACGCCAGCCTTATTTGACAGGAAGTCTTTTTCAAAAATACGGTTTTGGGAGATGCGCAGGAGGTCCGTTCCCTGTGGCAATTGTCCTGGCTTGGTGACCTTGTCCAAGGTGTCTGCGTCCACGTTTTCAAACTCATAGGTAAGCACGTCACAGCGCGCAGCTAATTGCGCCAAAGCCTCAACGTCGTCGTAGTCAGCCACAATCATGTCCGACACGCGCGATGCTGGGCAGTCAGCCGTCGGATCCAGGGTCACCACCTTGTGGCCCATGTAAATAGCCGAGATTGCCATCATCTGGCCCAATTGCCCGCCTCCGATAATGCCGATGGTTTTAGATGAGTTCATCCGTTGAAGCCTCCGCGATTTTTCCTTGCTCCTCTGCAAAATGGGCTAGCGCCTCCGCCAAGTTTTGGTCCTCGATAGCGAGAATTCGGAGGGCTGTGAGGGCAGCGTTTGTAGCTCCCGCTTCACCAATGGCCATGGTCGCCACAGGCACCCCACCCGGCATCTGAACAATAGAATAGAGGGAATCAACACCGCTGAGGGCGCGCGATTTGACAGGAACACCGATAACAGGAAGGGTTGTTTTGGCAGCGACCATACCTGGTAAGTGGGCAGCGCCGCCCGCACCTGCGATGATGATTTTGATGCCACGACCGCGGGCTTCTTCAGCATGTTTGAACATGAGGTCAGGGGTGCGGTGGGCAGAGACGACTTTTTTTTCGTATGGAACTTGGAAATAATCCAAGACTTCAGCAGTTTTTTGCATGGTGGCCCAATCGGATTTTGAGCCCATGATGATGGAAATGACTGGTTGCATATGAATATCCTTTTCTTTTTGATAATGGTCTTATGTGGTGAGGTAGGAAGCAAACCTGCGGTTTCATTCCTAAACCTTGAGCCTAAGGTCTCAAGGTTTCCCTCGATCGTAACTTTCAGTTACGGTCTTTTCACCACGGCGACCATTATCGGGGGTGGCTCGCTTCGCTCGCAATAGCTGAGCTGCTAAGTTATTAGGTAAATTTTTATTATTTCACTGCCTTGCTTCCGATGTCTGTCCGGTAGAAGAGACCTTCTGTGTTTTGGGTTTTAAGTTGGTTGTAAATGAGGTCTTGCACAGCTTGGACGGTGTCTGCTGTTGTGACTAACATGTAAACGCGACCGCCGTTTGATAGCAGTGCTCTACCATTTTTCGAAAACTTAGCGCCTGCGTAATAGGTGACGATGTCGCCAGTAGTCTTCTCTGGGAGCTCCATGCCTTTGTCGTAGGCGAGCGGGTAGCCGTTTGAGGCAACGACCACACCGAGAGTTACGCCACTGTCCGTCCAAGTGATGTTTGTCTCCTTGCCATCGAGGATATCGCTGATGTTTTGAGCGAAATTTGACGTCAGGCGAGGGAGGATAATCTGAGTTTCTGGGTCGCCAAAGCGGGCGTTGAACTCGATGACCTTTGGTCCGTCCGCTGTCAAGATGAGACCACAGTAAAGGATGCCGAGATAAGGACGCCCCTCAGCAATCATGCCCTTAAGGACTGGTTTAACGATGGTTTCAACGGCTGTATTCACCACTGACTGAGGCAGGTGGGGAACTGGTGCATAGGCACCCATACCACCTGTGTTTGGACCCTTGTCGCCGTCAAAGGCACGTTTGTGATCCTGAGCTGTCGGCATGATGTAAAACTGGTCGCCGTTGACGAAGGCAAAGAGGGAGAACTCTTCCCCATCCAAAAATTCTTCGATGACCACACGCGCACCAGAATCCCCGAACTTATTGTCCAGCAGCATGTCCTGAGCTGCTTCTACCGCCTGCTCGACCGTCTCTGCCACGACCACGCCCTTACCTAGCGCCAGCCCATCCGCCTTGACCACGATAGGCGCACCCTCCGCCTCGATGTAGGCCTTAGCTTTTTCGAAGTCGGAAAATGTGCCATAGGCTGCTGTCGGAACGCCGTATTTGACCATGATTTCCTTGGCAAAATCTTTTGACCATTCTAGCTCCGCTGCCAAACGAGTCGGACCAAAAGCCTTGAGCCCAGCCTGATTGAAATCATCAACGATACCAGCCGCTAGCGCATCATCCGGACCTATAAAGGTCCAATCGATATCATTTGCTTTAGCAAAATTAATCAACTTAGAATGTTCAGAAATAGCGATATCCACCAAATCCAAGCCATCCAAGGTCATACCATCATTCCCAGGTGCCACAAAGACCTGTTCAACACCATCAGACTCCAATAACTTCTTAGCAATCGCATGCTCACGACCACCTGAACCAACAACCAAGAGCTTCATAACTTCCCCTTTAAGACGAATTTTATAAAAATATTATACCACATTTGTTCGTTTTATAAATAATTCACCTGTATTTCTTTACTAACGTTCGGAATTATCAGCTTACATTTTCAATAAAATAAAATCCCTGCACTTTCACCAGCGAATGCGAATAGTTAAGGCAGGAGGAATTTTATGAAAAAATATTCTAAATTTTTGTTGTTATCAGCTGCCGTCTTAGCTACTGCGAGTTTTCCAATTGACAGTCGGGCTGAAGAAATCAGCCCTCGATCAGATAGTAAAAATTTAGCTCAACCCATTCCAACAGACCCAACTACTCTCACTCAACCAATCAAAATTGAACAAAAAGACCAGAACGTCACAATCTCTTACCGTCGTTCTCCACAACAAGAAGGCTATAAAATCCAATACGCTGTCTGGTCCAATGAAAACGGGCAAGACGACATTAAGTGGTATCTCGCCGACAAAGAGCAGACTGAGTTTTCTCTTGCCAACCATACTGGCTACGGAAACTATACGGTGCATGCCTATATCGTTATCCAGGATCGATTGGTCTTTTTAGATGCAGGAGCCTTTACCCGCTCCAAATCACCCGTCAGTCTGACTTCGACCATTTCCGAAGTCGGTGCGATTGACATTACTGTCCAAAATCTGCCAGAAACCACCACTGAAGTCAAGATTCCAACTTGGTCCAGTCAAAATGGGCAGGATGACATTGTTTGGTACAGCGCTACTAAAAATGACGATGGTAGCTATCGTTTGCGCATCCCTCTCAATGCACATAACTTTAATTTGGGCAATTACGAAAGCCACGTTTATATCAAAGAAAATGGGCAAGACACTCAAAAATATGTAGTAAAAGCTACAACTCTTGTCGAAAATGGACATGTCCCGCTACAGCCAAAACCGACCATCACCTACGGAAATGTCAATCAGACAACAGGAACCTATCAGGTACTCACCCAAGAAACATTGCAGTCAAAGAAGATAAAATCCGTTGATGTCGCGACTTGGTCTATGGATAAGCAGGCCAATATCAAATGGCGGAAAGCCAATCTCATCAATGGTAACTATCAAGTAGCGGTAGATTTTCAAGAACACCAAAATCACACCGGAATCTACCAAAATCATGTCTACGTGACCTATACAGACGGGACACGCACAGGTTATGCTCAACCTACAGTGGACTTGACCGCCGCAAAATTACCCCTAGCCTTCAGCTCTCAATTTATCGCCGCAAGCACCATGCAACTCACCGCTAAAAATATCTATGGATCAGGCGATGTGCAATTCGCTATTTGGTCAGATGAAAATGGACAAGATGACTTGAAATGGTACAAGACAACCCTTTCAGCAGATAAAACCTACAGTCTGAAACTCCCCTTGACCAATCACAAAGGAATCGGAAAATACAACGTGCATATCTACCAAAACGGAAAAGGGTTAAAAGCAACCACCATGGATATCACTGCTACTCAGAAAGAAAGCACACCAAATACCTATCCCGTTGGCCAATGCACCTGGGGAGTCAAAGAAGTCGCCCCTTGGGTTGGAAACTGGTGGGGAAATGCCAACACCTGGGCTGAGTCTGCTAAAAAAGCTGGATTCACAATCGGAAATGTTCCAAAAGTTGGATCCATCGCTGTCTGGACAAGTGGGGCATTTGGCCATGTCGCTTTCGTAACCGAGGTTCGCAGCTCTAGCCAAATTCGCGTACAAGAATCAAATTATGCAGGCAAGATGTATCTTGGAGACTTCCGCGGCTGGTTCAATCCCATTTCCGACGGTGTCGCAGCCTACATTTACCCAAACTAAACTCAAAGGCACATCTTGTGCCTTTTTTGCAAAAGAAAAAACCGACCAAAGTCGAGTTATTTCTAGTTACAGATATGGATACTGGATTTGCCAGTAAAAATTTTTACGATATCCGTTGTTGCTTTAGCAACTTACGAATATCTATGCAAAGATGTCCCAAGAGTCAGGTTCGCAGAACCGTAACAATTGGATGACAACTACTGCTAGGATTGACTATAGTATAGTCCTGCTAGCTTAAGTTTTCCTAAAAGATTTCTTACACAAATCTTAATGTCTAAAATGACGAACACCTGTGAAAATCATGGTCATGCCGTGCTTATTGGCCGCATCAATCGACTCTTGGTCTCTGACGGAACCACCTGGCTGAATAATGGCCTTGATACCTGCGGCAGCAATTTCTTCAATATTGTCCGCAAATGGGAAGAAGGCATCGGAAGCAAGAACAGCGCCGTAAAGGCGGTCTTTGGCTGCTTCGATAGCGATTTTGACTGCTCCAACACGGTTAGTTTGACCTGAACCGACACCTAGTGTCATGCGGTCATTGGCTACCAAAATACCGTTTGATTTGACGTACTTGATGGCCTTCCAAGCGAATGCCATAGCAATCGCTTCTTGCTCGGTTGGTTGGCGGTCTGTCACCACTTGCCAGTCAGCTGGGCTTTCCTTGACCACGTCTTGATTTTGCACCAAAAGTCCACCAACCACACCTGTGTACTCAGCTTCGACTTCGCTGGCGTCTTGGGCGTCAAATGGCAACTCTAAGATACGAAGATTTTTCTTTTTATTGGTTAAAATGGCTAGCGCTTCTTCAGAGTAAGATGGTGCTATGATGATTTCAAGGAAAATTGGGTGCATTTTCTCAGCTGTCGCCGCATCAACCTCTCTGTTCAAGACGACGATTCCTCCGAAAATAGAAACCGGATCAGCAGCGTAAGCATTGTCCCAAGCTGTCTCAATATCGTCTGCCTGCCCGATACCACAAGGGTTCATGTGTTTGAGGGCAACAACTGTTGGACGGTCCTTGAAGTCACGAATGATACGAATAGCCGCATCAGCATCGCGGATATTGTTGAAGGACAATTCTTTTCCGTTGAGCTGTTTGGCTGAAGCGATTGAATAGTCTGTCGGAATAGCTTTTTGGTAGAAATCAGCATCCTGTTGTGGGTTTTCTCCGTAGCGCATTGGCTGTTTGAGGTCGTAGGTGAGCGTTAATTTTTCAGGCTTAGCCTCTCCCACTTGTGCTGTGAAATACTCAGCAATCAAGGCATCGTAGGCTGCTGTGTGGCGGAAAACCTTGGCTGCCAAACGTTGGCGAGTGGCATAGGTTGTCTCACCAGCGTCAGCCAATTCATCCAAGACCACGACATAGTCCGCAGGGTCCACCACAACGGTAACGCTAGCGTGATTCTTTGCTGCTGAACGAAGCATTGATGGTCCACCAATATCAATATTTTCAACCGCATCCGCGTAAGTCACATCGAGTTTGAGGATAGTTTCCTTGAATGGGTAAAGGTTAACCACCACAAGGTCAATCATCTCGATGTTATTTTCCTTAGCAGCTTCTTGGTGGCTATCAAGGTCACGACGTGCCAAAAGACCACCGTGAATCTTAGGATGAAGGGTCTTAACGCGGCCATCCATCATCTCAGGAAAGCCAGTTACATCGTCAATGGCGCTGGTCTCAAGACCAGCTTCGTCAAGAGCCTTCTTAGTCCCACCTGTTGAGATAATGTCCCAACCTAATTTTTTCAGTTGACTAGCAAAATCAATAATGCCAGCTTTATCAGAAACACTGATTAGTGCACGTTTTGTCATTTTTTCTCCTTTTTCCAATCAATTTCATAAGCTCTGTATTCATGAGAAAATTCATAACCGAGTTGTAGAGCTAAATGAAGCGAAACCTTTGTATGTGCATCCCAACTTGGATAAAGACCGCGCGCCAAGCATTCTAAAATCAACTTCGCCCCAGCAATCTTGGCCAATCCTTTTCTGCGATAATCAGGATGTGTGTCAATTTCAATCTCGATACCATCTTGATAGGTCGAATAAGAGGATGCTCCTGCTACCATTTGGCCTTTATGTAATATAACAACGCCTACACCAAACTGTTGATAATGCAAAAAATTATCATAGTTAGCCACTAAATCCTGAGACCATGTTTCCTCAAGACAAGCATCATAAATTTGCTGGTCGATGCATCTCAGCTCAAGTTCTTTCGGTAAGCCCAAAACAATGTCTTTCAACATTTTGTCATCAAAATCCGTATTTTTCTTGGTAGCGTAGCGTGTAAAAGCATGTGCTTTTTCTTTATATGTCGCTTCTATCAAATTTGCCCATGCTTGATTTTGCGGGACTAAAATAATATCTTGCCCCCGACACAATTCAAGCAAGTCTGTATTTGGTCGTCCTGCTAAAAAACCAAACGCAACCTCTTTTCCAAGTTTTGCAAGAGCAGATTGGGGTTGACTATCACCATCTACCCAAACCTCTCCCATAACACCTTGCAAACAAGACAAAATGATTGTCTCTTCCCAATTTCCAAAAATAAGCTCTGCTAATTTCAAATCTTTTAATCGTTTCATAGTTTCATTGTAGCAAAGTTTAACCTTTTTTTACCACTCCCAAACTCTCCAAAACCTCCGGATACAACTGATACTCTGCCTCATGAATCCTTGCTTCAAAAATCTCAATGGTATCGTCAGCTGAGCGCGGCACGCGCACTTGTTTGATAATTTTACCTGTGTCAACACCGCTATCCACCCAGTGAACGGTCACGCCTGATTCAGCCACACCTGCATTCCAAGCGTCCTCGATACCGTGTGCACCTGGAAATTCTGGCAAATAGGCTGGGTGGATGTTGATGATACGACCTTCGTAGGCAGAAAGCAGCGTTGACCCGACAATCTTCATGTAACCAGCCAGCACCACCAAGTCGATTTCATGTTCAGCCAGCAACTCAACAATAGCTTCTTCATAATCTGCCTTGCTATCGAATTCCTTGAGTTCAAAGGCATAGCTAGGCACACCTAATTGCTCAGCACGCTCTAGGACATAGGCGTTTCGATGGTCTGAAAAGACAAACTCTACCGGAAATTGCTCGGCAATGACTTGAAAATTGGAGCCATTCCCCGAGGCAAATACTGCAATCTTTTTGGCCATTACTTAATCACCACGCTAGCGCCAACTTTTTCCACAATACGACCAAGCTCATAAGCAGGCTCATCAAGAAGCTCTTTGACACGCGCAACATTTTCAGGGCTAACAGCCAGCATGATGCCGACACCCATGTTGAAAATCTCGAACATCTCTTCGTGCTTAATCTCACCGTATGTTTCAAGGGCTTTGAAAATCGGTAAAACTGGCACCTTGTCTTCCTCAATCTCAGCAGCCAAATCATCAGCAAACATACGAGGCACATTTTCGATGAAACCACCACCTGTGATGTGGGCAATCCCGTTGACCAAACCTCCCTTAATCAATGGAAGCAAGGCTTTCACATAAATACGGGTTGGCTCAAGAAGAACATCCTTGAGTTTCTTACCTTCCAATTCAGGAAGGACTTCCTCACCTGTGTAATCCGCAAAGACACGGCGGACAAGCGAATAACCGTTTGAATGAATTCCTGACGAAGCAAGACCGAGCAGAACATCACCAGACTTGACTTTTGAACCGTCAATAATCTGTGATTTTTCAGCTACGCCGACCGCAAAACCAGCCAAATCGTAATCGTCTTCGCCATACATACCAGGCATTTCAGCCGTTTCGCCACCAATAAGAGCGGCGCCAGCTTGAACACAACCTTCAGCCACACCGGCTACCACTTGCTCCAGTTTAGCAGGAATATTTTTCCCAGTCGCTACGTAGTCTAAGAAATAGAGCGGCTCTGCACCTGCTGCAATGATGTCATTAACACACATGGCTACACAGTCCCGACCAATCGTGTCATGCTTGTCATACTTGATAGCCAACATGAGTTTGGTGCCCACACCATCAGTTCCAGAGATGAGAATCGGCTCTTTGACGCCGGTCGCTGTCAGATCAAACATCCCTCCAAAACCACCGAGAGCTCCCATGACACCCGCACGCTCGGTCCGCGCCACGTGTTTTTTGATGCGCTCAACCACTTCGTAACCCGCTTCAACGTCAACACCTGACTGAGCGTATGCATTTTTCTTTTTAGACATTTTTATTCCTTTCTTTTTGGAAAATAGCAGAGCTGTTACTTGACCTCATCAATGTAAAAACTACTTTTTTCTTCTAAACTTTTCAGATAGGCTTCCTCGTAATCATAAAGCGGCGTTGGATAATGGCCATCAAAGTAAGCCACACAGAGACCACCATTTGGCGCATCAGTATCAAGACCAATTGAGTCAATCAAACCATCTAAGGAGAGGTAGGTCAAACTATCTGCACCGATAATCTTGCAGACTTCATCAACAGTATGATTGGCTGAAATCAACTCACGCCGTGTCTGAATATCAATGCCGTAGAAACAAGGATACTTAAGCTCTGGACTGCCAATCGCCACATGGACCTCCTTGGCTCCTGCTTCACGCAGTAATTGCACGATGCGGCGAGAGGTCGTCCCACGTACGATAGAATCGTCAATCATGACCACGCGCTTGTCTTTGACCACTCCTGAAACAGCAGATAACTTCATCCGTACGCCTTGCTCACGCAATTCTTGTGTGGGTTGAATGAAGGTGCGCTGGGTGTATTGATTTTTTACCAAGCCCATCTCGTTTGGAAGTCCGGATTCTTCGGCAAAGCCCATAGCTGCTGAGAGTGACGAGTTGGGCACACCGACCACGATATCAGCCTCATGCTTGAATTCCTGCGCCAGCCTTTTCCCCATATTTTTACGAGCCGTATGAATGTTAACTCCAGCAATGGTCGAGTCTGGACGAGCAAAGTAGACATACTCCATAGAGCAAATGGCTAGCTGAGTGTCTGTGGTGTACTGGTCATAGGTAATCCCCTTGTCATCAATGACGATGATTTCCCCAGGCTTAACGTCTCTCACCCACTCGGCACCAACAACTTCAAAGGCACAGGTTTCACTAGCTAAAACCCATGCACCATTTTTCATCCGACCAATCGACAGGGGACGAAAACCGTTGGGATCAAGCGCAGCGATGAGCTTGTCTTCTGTCATGAAAAGATAAGCAAAGCCACCTTTTACCGTATTCAGCGCCTCTTTGACTTTTCCAATGAAGTCTGGATGGTGGCTGCGACGAATCAGGTGCATCAAGATCTCAGTGTCTGATGAAGCATTAAAAATAGCTCCCTGATGCTCCAATTCTTTTTTTAGGGAAAGGGCATTGGTCAAGTTCCCATTGTGGCAAAGGCCGAACTGCTCATCTGTGAAATTATAGAGAAAGGGCTGGATGTTATTGATAGAGGCTGTGCCTGCTGTTGCATAGCGAACATGTCCAATGGCCGCACTACCTGTTAATTGCTCCAAATCTTCCTGATGTTTAAAAACTTCTGAGAGCAGACCGGTATTACGATGCTGGAGGAGTTTGCCTGCATCATTTGAGATAATGCCTGCCCCCTCTTGACCTCGGTGCTGCAAACTATGTAGCCCAAAATAAGTTACTTGTGCTGCCTGTGGGTGCCCCCAGATTCCAAAGACACCGCATTCTTCGTTTAATGATTTTACTTCGTATGTCATTGTTTTTCCTAATATAACACTTTTTTCTATACTTACCTTAGGTGGCAGGGACGGTAGCAACCATCTTCGATGTCTCATACCTTAACTTTGAGCCTAAGGTCTCAAAGTTCCCCAGTAACCTAACAAATACATTGTTAGGTTACTCTTGCCACAGCGGTAAGTATGATTATAGGCTCACTGCGTTCGCCTTATTTGCCTGTAAAGTATTTTACAGCTGATTCAAAGAGATGTTGGTCTTTGTTTCCTGGGATGTTTTGGAAGAGACCATCTTCCCAGCGTTCTGAGTGCCCCATTTTACCGATGATTTGACCGTTCTTGCTGGTAATCCCTTCGATGGCATTGACTGAACCGTTTGGATTGTACTTGCTGTCCATGCTTGGCTTGCCATCAAAGTCAACGTATTGACTCCAAATTTGACCATTATCACGAAGTTCTGCAAATTCTTCTGCTGTCACAACAAATTTACCTTCACCATGTGACACTGGAATGGCATAAATATCACCGACTTGCACGCCCGCAAGCCATGGTGAATTGGTATTAGCGATACGTGTTTCCACCATCTTAGCGACGTGTTGATTGGCATCGTTGTAGAAGAGTGTCGGACTAGTTGTGCCAGCTTCCTCAAAGTTACCATAAGGAAGCAAACCTGATTTGACAAGGGCTTGGAAACCATTACAGATACCGATGATGAGACCACCTTGTTCGATAAAGGCGTCAATAGCTGCGCGAACTTTTTCATTGAGCAAGATATTGACGATGAACTTAGCAGAGCCATCTGGCTCATCAGCTGCTGAGAAGCCACCCGCAAAGAAGATGATATTGGCTTTTTCAATGTTAGCAACCATGGTGTCAACTGAGTCAGCAATAGCAGCTTCGTTCAAGGTGACAAATGGCACCAAGTTGACTGCTGCACCTGCTTGTTCAAAGGCTTTAGTTGAGTCATATTCGGAGTTTGTTCCTGGGAAAACAGGGATGTAAACCAATGGTTTGTCAACAGTTTCTTTGGCTGTAATCACAGCATCTGAAGCCACTGCTGGCACTGCTTCAAGTGCGGTGCTTTGTTCGAATTCTATTGGGTAAACCTCTTCAAGTTTGCCTTCAAAGGCCGAGAGGAGCTTGTCACCTGAAAGAAGCACATCGTTGATAACCACTGTAAAGTCAGCGGTTGTTTGACCAATTTTAACCGCGCCAGCAATTTCTTCATCTGACGTGAAGACGAAACCACCAAGTTGCGCTGTCAAGACCTTGTCAAGCTCTGCCACATTGACAGAGACACCGATACGGTTACCAAAACTCATCAGAGCAAGGCTTTCAAGAAGACCGCCGTATTTAATGGCTGACGCTGCTGTAACAGTGTGCTCAGCCTGAATCTTTTCAAAGGCTGTAAAGTTAGCATTGATCGTATCAAAGTCGATATCTTGACCAAGAGCAGGACCTGCAAGGTAGTAAATGTTTTGACCTGCGGCCTTAAACTCAGGAGAAAGTACCTTGTCGCTGTCTGCGGTTGTCACCCCGAAAGCTACCAAGGTTGGTGGCACTGTCAATTCTTCAAAGGTTCCAGACATGGAGTCCTTGCCACCAATTGATGGCAAACCAAGTTGAATTTGCGCCTCGATAGAACCAAGAAGGGCTGACACAGGTTGACCAAAGCGTTCTGCCTGTTTGTCCATACGCTCGAAGTATTCTTGATAAGAGAAGCGCGCTTTAGACCAGTTGGCACCTGTTGCAACCAAGCGCGCTGTCGCTTCGACCACTGCATAAGCTGCACCGTGGTAAGGTGACCATTCAGCCAAATATGGGTTGAAACCTTGTGCCATAACAGATGCGGTCTTGGTCACACCATTTTGAACTGGAAGCTTTTGAACAGAAGCCTCAGTTGGTGTGATTTGGTAACGACCACCGATTGGATGGTTGACGGTTGAACGACCAACAGATGAGTCAAAAATGGTTTGAAGACCTTTTTGACTGGCATGATTCAAGTCTGAAAGCATGGCTAGCGCATCAGCTTCAAGCGTCTCAGCTGACGTATCAATTTGTCCTGGAAGGTCAACTGCTTTGTCAACCACCTTGGCATCAACCACCACGCGCACACCGTTTGTATCAAGGAAACTGCGCTCCAAGTCGACGATTTTTTGACCATTCCAAGTCAAGACAAGGTTTGGTTTTTCAGTAACGATTGCCACCACAACCGCATGGATATTCTCCTTAGCACATTCGGCGATAAATTGGTCCACATCACTGGGACGAACTACAACTGACATACGTTCTTGTGATTCTGAGATGGCAATTTCGGTTCCGTTAAGACCAGCGTATTTGAGTGGTACCTTATTCAAATCAATCTCAAGACCGTCAGCTAATTCACCGATAGCGACACAGACTCCACCAGCGCCAAAATCATTTGATTTCTTGATGAGACGAGTCACATCGCCATTGCGGAAAAGACGCTGAATTTTACGTTCTTCGATGGCATTCCCTTTTTGGACTTCAGCGCCAGCTGTTTCCACAGACCCAACCGTTTGAACCTTAGAAGAACCGGTCGCACCACCGACACCGTCACGACCTGTTTTCCCACCGAGGAGGATAACCACATCACCAGCCTCTGGTTTTTCACGGACAACATTTTTCTTAGGAGCAGCGCCGACAACAGCACCAAGCTCCATACGCTTAGCAACAAAACCTGGGTGGAAATACTCGCGCACATAAGTTGTTGCAAGACCTATTTGGTTACCATATGAAGAATAGCCATGCGCCGCTGTTTTAGAGATGATTTGTTGAGGCAATTTACCAGCACGCGTGTGAGCGATTGGAGTCGTGATGTCGCCAGCTCCTGAGATACGCATAGCTTGGTAAACATAAGAACGCCCTGACAACGGGTCACGAATGGCTCCACCGATACAAGTTGCAGCACCACCAAATGGTTCGATTTCTGTCGGGTGGTTGTGGGTTTCATTTTTGAACATAAGGAGCCAAGGCTCTTTGACACCATCAACGTCCACTTCAATCTCAACCGAGCAGGCATTGATTTCATCAGACACTTCCATGTCATCCAAGCGCCCGTTAGCACGTTCATAACGACCAAAGATTGTCGCCATATCCATAAGAGTTTCTGGTTTTTCAGAATGACCAAGTTCATTACGCATGGCAATGTATTTATCATAGGTTGCTTGCAATTGTGCTTGGAATTTAGACTCTGAAAAATCAATTGATTTCAACTCCGTCTCGAAAGTGGTATGACGACAATGGTCAGACCAGTACGTATCCAAGACTTTCAATTCTGTCTCAGTTGGTACACGACCGATTGATTTAAAGTAATCTTGAATGAACAGAAGGTCATCAACTTCCATTGCCAAACCTTCTTGAGCCTTATAAGCTGCAAAATCTTCTGCTGTATACGTTGCAAAGAAATCAAGATTTGGAATAGTCTTATCAGAATTTGAAAATTCTTGCGGATGAATAGCAACCGTAATATCTTTAAAACGTGAATCGACTGGATTCAACAAGTAATTTTTTACAGTCGCTAATTCATCAGCATCCACATCAGCATTAACCAAATACAATTGAGCCGTATTGACAACCACATCGCTAGAACTTCCAAGCAAAAGCAAGGCTTCTTGTGAACTCGCTGCACGTTGGTCAAATTGACCTGGAACAGCCTCAATGGCAAAAAAGGCTGCCTTTGCTAAGTCAGCTTCTACAGTCGCCTCGTCCAAAATTGTATCCGTTACTTGCTCAGAAAAAACATGTTTCTCCGCACGCGCAAACAAATCCTCTGCCAAGTTAAACACATCATACACTTGAATGATCCGAACATCTTTCAAGGTTTTCAATTGCAAATTATGTTGCAATTCCTTAACCAAAGATTCTGATTTAATCTGAAAATTAGCCTTTTTCTCAACGAAAATACGTTTATCCATTTTATTTAAGCTCCTGCAATTTTTCAAGCACTTCTTTGTAAACATCTATCAAGCTACCAAGTTCCCGACGGAAGACATCTTTATCCATGTGCCGCCCCTCAGCATCCCACAGTCGGCAGTTATCTGGAGAAAATTCGTCCGCCAAAATAATCTTGCCATTTTTATCCTTACCAAATTCCAATTTAAAGTCAATCAAGCGAAGACCAATTTGATCAAACCAATCTTTCAAAAGTTCATTGATTCGACGTGTTTCAGCCTTGATATAGGCAATATCCTCATCAGTTGCAATCTTCAAGAAGGTCACATGTTCATCATTGATAAATGGATCATCTAAATCATCATTCTTATAGTAAAATTCAACAATCGGCATCTCCAAAGCAAGTCCTTCTTCCACGCCAAAACGTTTTGAAAATGAACCAGCAGTCACATTACGAAGGACAACCTCCAACGGAACAATATCAACTTTTTTATTCAATTGTTCGGTTTCTGACAATTTTTCCACAAAATGTGTTGCAATACCCGCAGCGTTTAATTTCTCAAAAATAAGAGAAGAAATCTGGTTATTGAGTACTGCTTTCCCGGAAATCGTCTCTTTTCGGGCTCCATTAAGCATGGTCGCCTGATCTTTATAAACCGAAACAATCAAATCATCATTTTCTGTGCTATAAATATCCTTTGCTTTACCTGAATAAACCAAATCTCTTTTCATGTTTTCGTTCGCCTTTCATGCTTTGTTGTTTTGATTATAGCACACAATTTTTTAAAAACAAATCAAAAACAGACTTTTTTATAAATATAAAAAATAACGTCCGTATTTTACGGACGTTATTTCTGTTCAGCTATATAATCTACCAAATCAGACACACTTGTGAAACTTTCAATCGCTTCATCTGGAATCTCCACTCCGAAGACATCCTCCACTGTAACGACAAATTCCATCAACTCGACAGAGTCCTCTGCAAAACTCGCAATTTCGGTATTCATCGTGATAGCGAGCTGAGCACGTTTTTCTGCATCGATTAACTCGATCAACTGCTCAAATAATTTCTCTTTACTCATTCGTTTCCTCCACTACTGAGAATTTTTCAACCGACTTCGGTACGACTTGCGTTTCCAACATCAAGCGAACCTGGCGAATAGTTGAAAAAATCGCCTTGGCATCACTCGAACCATGTGCCTTCACAACTGGCGCATTGAGACCAAAAAGAACAGCACCACCAGCATCAGAATAATCCAAGGACTTCTTCATAGTCCGCAAGCTATCTTTCATAAAGAGATAACCGATTTTAGCCTTCCAGCCTCCGCCTTCAATAGCAGACTTGAGTTGCCCCATAATTCCCATCGCTGTTCCTTCGATAGACTTGAGGACAGCATTTCCTGTAAATCCGTCTGTCACGACAACATCCGCCACTCCAGACATCAAGTCACGCGCCTCTACATTTCCAATAAAATGAATGGACGGCTCTTGTGACAGAAGTGCAAAGGTCTCCTTGCGAAGAGGATCACCCTTGGTTTCTTCGGTGCCATTATTCAACAAACCAACGCGTGGACGAGCAATTCCGCGGACATTTTCAGCATAGAAAGAACCTAAAACTGCATACTGATGCAAGTGCTCTGCTGTGCTTTCAGCATTGGCTCCCAAGTCTAGCATATCAAACCCTTTACCATCTGTAGTCGGCAAGGTTGACAATAGCCCTGGACGCGTAATTCCTTTAATACGCCCCACTACAAAAATACCAGCTGCAAGTAGAGCTCCTGTATTTCCTGCAGAAAGAACTGCATCGGCTTGTCCTTCTTTCACAGCCTTGGCTGCCAATACCATAGAAGCATTTTTCTTACGACGAACTGCCTTAGCCGGCTCATCATCTGAGTTAATTTTCTCATCCGTATGGATAATGCTCACACGCTCTGTTGCCGTCAAATAGGGCTTAATCTTATTTTCATCACCGTAAAGTTGAATCTCAATATCTGAAAAAGCCTCTAAAGCCTGATTAACCCCTTCGACAATAGCCTTAGGAGCATGGTCGCCACCCATAGCATCAACTGCAATTTTTTTCATAGTTATTCTTTACCTCTCTCATCGATTACTCCATCCTATTATAGCACGGAAAACAATCTCATCTCACTTTTTACCCTTCATGACGTCTCCCCAATTTTGAAGATCATCAATAAACTTCTTACTCTTCAAGTGAATACCAACGTATTCTTCGTATAATTGATCGATAAAAAGCCGTAATTTTTTCTTCATTTCTGGCTGCAATGAGATGGTCTTCAACTCATCAAACGAAATAGCCTGAAATTGATCAATCAAATAAGGAACATTGGGATCCAAATGACTCCGCCGCTCATCCTCTTGATAATGCTGAGGACAGAGCAAACCCGAATAGGCATAGGAAAAGTCAAATGGCAGACCAACACGATGACAAAAACCACATTCGTGAAAATTCAAGGACACACCAAATCGCCCCAAAAGCTGAATTTCAAAAATATTGGTCAATACCTCATAATCCAGGCCTTCTTCCATCAACTCCAAGGTCTTTTCCAAAAATCGAAAAAGTGCTGGGTCATGCATATTATCCTGAAGACAAGCGTCTGCCAAGGCAACGATATAAGAAGCATAGCTGAGCTGGAAAATATCCTCATTGACCTTCTTAAAAGGCTGAACCTGATGAAAATCCTCTATATAACTCAAGCCATCGTCATTGATTTTCACTATAAAATCTGCCACCGTCAGAGGTTGAATTCCCGCTACCAGCTTCGATTTTGATGCATGTTTCACGAAAAACATTCGCTTGCCTGCCTTCTCTGTAAAAATCTTCACCAACTTATCATCTTCTCGAAAATTCCGATTGTAAAGAACAAGTCCTCTGGTCTCAATTCTCTCCATGTTCTTCCATAAATTCTTTCAAACGTTTCATAGCTTCCTGGATTTTCTCCATGCTTGCTGCATAAGAAATCCGCACATAGCCTTCACCATATCGACCAAAAGCTGCACCTGGAATCAAGGCAACTGCTTTTTTACGTGCAAATTCTTGCAAGAACGCCATAGAATCCTGATTGTAACCTGCAGGAATTTTTGCAAAAATATAAAAGGCGCCGTCTGGTTTGATAATGTAAAATCCGAGCTCTGTCATCTTTTCGATGATGTAATCTCGGCGCACCAGATATTCTTCCCGCATAGGTAGCGCATCATCTTTTCCATTTTTCAAGGCTTCCAAAGCACCAAATTGCATAGCAGTTGAAGCAGCAGTAACCAAGTATTGATGGCTCTTAATTAACTGAGCGATGATTTCTTCTTTGGCCATAATTAAACCAATCCGCCAACCTGTCATGGCATGCGATTTTGATAAACCTTGAATTAAAATCGTTTGTTCTGGTAAAAACTCTGCAATTGAAGTATGAGGCTGTCCAGTATATGTCAACTCTGCATAGACCTCATCTGACAATACAAAGATAGGATATTTTTTCAAAATATCCGCAAAAGCAGCTATCTGCTCTCGTGAATAAGTCACACCAGTTGGATTGGCAGGATAGTTGAGAATAACTGCCTTGAGCTTGTCTCCCTGCTCCACAATCGCTTTTTCAAGCATATCAGGCGTCAAGACAAAATCATTTTCCGTCGTGTCAATCTCGACAATATCTGCTCCTACCATGTTGACAATCGGCTCATAACCAGGATAAGCTGGCGCTGGCAAAAGGACTGTATCACCTGGCTCCAAGATGGCTACCAAGGAGGCGGACAAAGCCTCTGTCGCACCAATTGTCACCAGAATTTCATTCTCAGCTTTATAGGAAAGATTGTACTTTTCTGACACAAACTCTGATGCTGCCTGACGCAGCTCCAACAATCCAGACATACCAGTATAATGGCTTTGATTTTCATCAATGGCGCGCTTGGCTGCCTCTTTTACATGGTCTGGTGTCGTAAAATCAGGCTCTCCCAACGTCATTTTTAAAATTCCAGGAATGTCTGATATCGATTGGTCAAATTGGCGAATCATAGACACTTCAATCCGATTCAAATTTTTATTAAAACGATTTTCTAACTTCATCGAATGCACCTCATTCTTTCTTTCCTACTATCATACGAAATTTTCTGACAATTAACAAGTCTAAAGAAAGACTTCCCCAATAGAAAAAACCGAGGATTACTCCCCAGCTCCTTCTTATTTATCTTTTGAAGTCTCAAAAAGTGGTGAAAGTGGACGTTTTTCGTGAATACGAATGATGGCTTCTGCCAACAATTTCGCTGTTGAAATCTGTTCAATTTTATCAATCAAACGGTCTTCAGGAATTTGAATCGTATCCAAAACCACCAATTTTTCAATGGCTGATTTTGTGATATTGTCCATAGCAGGTCCTGACAAGACAGGGTGTGTACAGGAAGCATATACAGCAACTGCACCAGCTTCAGCAAGAGCATCTGCCGCATGACAAATTGTTCCAGCTGTATCAATCATATCATCAATCAAGATACATGTTTTACCTTCAACAGTACCGATGATATTCATCACCTCAGAAGTGTTCATTTTATCGACACTACGGCGTTTATCAATGATGGCAATCGGTGTTTTCAAGAACTGTGCCAATTTACGCGCACGAGTTACACCACCATGGTCTGGGGAAACAACTACATAACCATCTCCTACCATACCACGACGCTCAAAATAATCCGCAATCAGTGGAGCACCCATCAAGTGATCAACAGGAATATCAAAAAAACCTTGGATCTGTGCTGCATGCAAATCAACTGTCAAGACACGATCAACACCAGCAGTTTCCAACATATTTGCTACCAATTTTGACGTGATTGGCTCACGTGCACGTGCCTTACGATCCTGACGTGCATAACCATAATAAGGGATAACAACATTCACTGACTCAGCTGAAGCCCGTTTCAAGGCATCAACCATAATCAAAATTTCCATGAGATTATCATTTACTGGTGAACTAGTGGATTGAAGGATGTAAACATGTGCACCACGAATAGATTCTTCAATATTAACCTGAATTTCACCATCAGAAAATTGACGAACTGAAGACTTACCTAATGGAAGTCCGATTTTACTTGCGACTTTCGCAGCTAACTCCTGATTAGACGAAAGGGCAAAGAGTTTTAAGTCAGAAAATGACATGACTGCCTCCTATTTATTTCTACTTTACTATTTTAACGCTTTTTTGAACAATTTTCAAACAAAATCCAGAGCAAATTTCTCCACAATAAAAGACTAAGAACTGCTTCCTAGTCTTTTTTGTTTTATTAATAAATATAACCTGCTACACCATCAGCAGCTGGGTTAAACCAACCACGGAAGTTTCCTACGTACATGTTACCTGCATAGTTAGACTCTTGAACTTGGATTTGTGATCCGTTAACAGCAACTACTACTGCCACGTGACCGTATGTACCAGCTGTCCAAACAGCAATAGAACCTACACGTGGAGTTGATCCAGTAGCACGACCTGCCGCTGCTGCTGAGTAAAGCCATTGATTTGCATTACCCCAGTTGTTTCCAACCCAACCAAGTTGTTCTTTGACGCCCCAAGTACATTGACCTACAGGGTATGTATTAACGCCGCTACTTGAGTAACTTACAGTTGTAGTTGCTGGCGCTGTATAGCTTGCTACTGCTTGTGGTGCTGATGTCGCAGCAACCGATGTTCCAGTAGCTACTGCTTGAGTTGTAACTGGTGATGCAACTGCTTGTTGTTGTTTCGCAGCAACTTCAGCTTGTTGAGCCAAGTAAGCAGCTTGTGCTTCTGCTGCAGCTTTAGCAGCAGCCTCAGCTTCAGCTTTTTGTGCAAGAAGTGAGTTTTTTTCATCTTGAGCAGTTGCTTTTTCAGCAGCCAAGCTCAATTGTGCAGCCTTCAAGTTTGCTTGTTGAGTTTGCAATTCTTGAGCTGAATCATCTAATTTTTTCCAGTTAGCTTCAACTGTATTGATAGCTGCTTGGTTAGCTTCTTGTTTCTTAGCAATTGCTTCTTTATCAGCTTTTTGTTGTTGCAACATTTTGTTGTTAGCTGCAACGATTTCACGCATTGCATTCACACGAGAAACTGCATCTGCAATATTCTTAGAATCTAAAATTGTGTTGATATAGCTTGTAGCAGAAGCATCTGTCTGTGCGCTACGTGCTTGTTTTTCCAAAGCAGAAGAACGTGACACGATATCCGCAGCCAAAGTTTTGATTTCTTTGCTCAAAGCCTCCGATTCAGCCGTCAATTTTTCATTTTCTGCTTTCAAGCTAGCTTGTTCAGCCACAATTGAATCAACTTTTGCTTGTAAGCTATCTACTTGTGATTGAGCAGAAGCTTGTTGTGACTCGATTGAGCTAATTTTACTATCCTGTGCAGCAATCTTACTGTCCACATCATCTGCACTTACTACTGCAAAATTACTTGCATTTGACAATACAACAATACTAAGCAAAGCAGCAGCTAAGATTTTTTTCTTCATAGATCTAAATCTCTCCTCTAATCTTTTTGACTATACAATAATAACAAAAAAAACGCGTTTATATGTTACGCGTTTGTTACATTTCTATGTCTTGTTTGTTATTCCAAAAATTTTTTTAAAAAATGGCTGGAGAGCTACTAATGTCAGGCAATTAAAGAGTAATGTCGGGGCTAAATTATAAAATACAAACATATACATAGATAGATTTGTTAAATGAAATAAGCGCCCGAGTAAAAAACTACCAAATTCAAATCCAAACAGTACAACCAATAATATTGTAATATTCGATAAGACATTAAATTTTAACTGCTGGTAAAAATAATAAATTAAATACACCATCAAAGGCAAGATTGTCAATCCTATCCCTAGAACATTCAAATAGTATATATCATAAAGAGCTCCTAATGCTGTCATAATAATCAGCTGCCCCCGCAATGTCATATCAACACTATAAAAGATAGACAAAATAAAGAGAATATGGCTTGATACCGTCATAGCGCCTGGAAGCCAATTGGTTATCAGCGTAGACAGTTGCCCATCAATCAAAAAAGCTATAAGGAAAATAAGCGGACTTAGATATAATAAATACTTCTTATTCATCTCCACCACCCACAAGTGTAACCGAATAAATAGCTGAAAAATCTGCTGACGGCGATACATATAGTTCCCGGCTAAGATTATTACTACTTGTCTTCACAGATTTGACCTGACCGACTGATAGATTAGCTGCCATATCCCCTGCTAAATCGCTTGTAACAACTGGACTTCCTACTGCAATATCTGCAGAAGAGTTTAATTGTGACACGATAAAAGCCTTATTTTCAATATCATAACCACTCAAAATACCATACACAGCCTCGCCAGCCGCTGAAATGCGAACAGCAACTTTTGTGAAATCTGCTGAACTCGTGAATAACTGAACTGACGCAGAATTCTCTTCAACATCTGTTACAATACCAACAATTCCGCCATTAGCAACCACTAGCATATTAGAAGTTACCCCTTGAGAAGAACCTCTGTTCACTACCATTTTATTTAGCCAACTAACTGGAGTCCGGACAGAAACCAAGGCAGGAATCTTGACCCTATTTCCAGCTTCTTCCGTTAAACCCAAAGAAGATTTTAGGCTATCATTCTCTTTTTTCAAAGTTTGATTTTCGGCAGCCTCATCCTTAAGGGTTGATAAAGTCTTTTTCAATTCTTGGTTCTCACCATATGTATCTACTAAATCTTGAAAAAACATTTTACGCTCTGATAAAAAACGAACTGGTCCTGATAAGACTTCATTCACAACCGAAACAACATTTTTTGCACCCGAAGAGACAAGCGGAATTTCTACACTATTCTTAGTCGTCAAAAAAAGAAAGGAAAGAGAAATAATACTCAACACTGAGACAATAATAAATAATCTAGACTTTTTATAGCGATTCATAATTCAACCTCCACTTTCAAATTAAGTACAAAAAAGAGAATATCGTTAGATACTCTCGTAAACTACGGAGAATAAGGGATTCGAACCCTTGCGCCAGTTACCCGACCTAACGATTTAGCAAACCGTCCTCTTCAGCCTCTTGAGTAATTCTCCATTATGCTATATTAATGGGCACGAGTGGAATCGAACCACCGACCTCACGCTTATCAGGCGTGCGCTCTAACCATCTGAGCTACGCGCCCAAGTAAAAACTTGGTATAAAGACCTAATGGCGCGAGACGGAATCGAACCGCCGACACATGGAGCTTCAATCCATTGCTCTACCAACTGAGCTACCGAGCCAATATTGCGGGAGCAGGATTTGAACCTACGACCTTCGGGTTATGAGCCCGACGAGCTACCTAGCTGCTCCATCCCGCGATGTGTGTAAGGAGGATGTGGGATTCGAACCCACGCACGCTTTTACACGCCTGACGGTTTTCAAGACCGTTCCCTTCAGCCGGACTTGGGTAATCCTCCGTATTAGTATCTTATGGACCTTGTAGGACTCGAACCTACGACCGCTCGGTTATGAGCCGAGAGCTCTAACCAGTTGAGCTAAAGGTCCAAAGTCAGCCATAAAAATAGCGGCGAAGGGGATCGAACCCCCGACCTCCCGGGTATGAACCGGACGCTCTAGCCAGCTGAGCTACACCGCCATTACTACAAATCGGGAAGACAGGATTCGAACCTGCGACCCCTTGGTCCCAAACCAAGTACTCTACCAAGCTGAGCTACTTCCCGATATGATTAAAAATAAATCTCCCTTAATGTAAACACTAAGCGAGTTATGCACCCTAGAGGAGTCGAACCTCTAACCGCCTGATTCGTAGTCAGGTACTCTATCCAGTTGAGCTAAGGGTGCTCATTATACTATTGTGGTTCTATGCCGAGGACCGGAATCGAACCGGTACGATGTTGCCATCGCAGGATTTTAAGTCCTGTGCGTCTGCCAGTTCCGCCACCCCGGCGACTCAAGCGAACGACGGGATTCGAACCCGCGACCCCCACCTTGGCAAGGTGGTGTTCTACCACTGAACTACGTTCGCATTCTATGCCGGCTACATGACTTGAACACGCGACCCTCTGATTACAAATCAGATGCTCTACCAACTGAGCTAAGCCGGCCTATTTTCTTACTATGCGGGTTAAGGGACTTGAACCCCCACGCCCGAAAGCGCCAGATCCTAAATCTGGTGCGTCTGCCAATTCCGCCAAACCCGCATATATGACCCGTGCTGGGCTCGAACCAGCGACCCATTGATTAAAAGTCAATTGCTCTACCAACTGAGCTAACGAGTCTACGGTCCCGACGGGAATCGAACCCGCGATCTTCGCCGTGACAGGGCGACGTGATAACCGCTACACTACGGGACCTTCTATTTATGGGAGTTAACGGGATCGAACCGCTGACCCTCTGCTTGTAAGGCAGATGCTCTCCCAGCTGAGCTAAACTCCCAATTGCTAAGCGACTACCG
>NZ_JBEPMK010000010.1:0-30393 GCF_040545695.1 Streptococcus gallinaceus
AATTGATAGAGTTGAATCTTATCTTCATAACTTAATTTCATAGAAAAAGCCCCCCATTCGTTAGATTTCTTGTCTAACGAATGGGGGGCAGTTCATTTTGTCAAGGTCTTTTGAGTGATTTTTAGCGCGTGGATTTTATGTCTATGGTGCTAAAAATGGATTTTCTCCGCTTGGTTTAGCAAAGTCATTAGCCGATGCCCCGACAGAGTTGTCGGTGTTGTTAGGCATTGCAAAGTCGTTAGCCGATGATCCAACAGAGTTGCCAGCGTTGTTAGGTGTAGCGAAGTCGTTAGCCGATGCCCCGACAGAGTTGCCAGCGTTGTTAGGTGTAGCGAAGTCGTTAGCCGATGATCCAACAGAGTTGCCAGTATTGTTAGGCATTGCAAAGTCATTAGCCGATGATCCAACAGAGCTGTCGGTATTGTTAGGCATAGCGAAGTCGTTAGCCGATGCCCCGACAGAGTTATCAGTATTGTTAGGCGTTGCGAAGTCGTTGGCTGGCGACCCACTTGGTTTAGTTAAGCCTTTGTCTGGTTTTGGTGCAGTTTTCTTTTCTAAACGCATGTGGTAGACCTTATCTTCTGTCACAGGTTTGTAGTAATCGGCTGGCGCTGTAAAGACGGCGCTTTGGTAATCCTTGGCTGCTTGGATAAATGGGGGTAGGATGTTGGCGTCGGCCAGAGATATTCCTTTTCGTACCAAGTAAACCACTGTTTGTCCTCTACCGGCACGAGAAATGAGTTGTCCTCCTTCGTCGATCTTAAAGGCGACAGCGACATAATTTTTCGGATCATGCCAATAATAATTTGGGTGTCTGTTCGGATCGTGGATGTCGGTAGGATTATTTGGATTTGTTGCGATGTAAGGTCCTAAGTATGGAGCGGTAGAGCCGAAGGCTGCTAGGCTAATCATGGTTGAAACCTTGCTATTCTCATCTTCGCTACCATCGACGATGTTGCGGTATTCGATAAATTCGTAATTCTTATGAGGAACTGGAGTTGGTGCTTCTAGTCCCGCTTGTTTGGCTTGAGCCCAAGTAAGTTGAGGGTTGACATAGAAGGTGAAACCGCCCTGAATTTTATCGCCGAATTTCAAGCGGCCGTTTAGCAGAGTCGTGTACTTCACAGGTACATAGTGGCTGACGTCAATATCTCGCACATCATCATTTGGAGTGTAGACAGCTTTTGTTGGCTGTTTTCTAACCCGGTCAAAGTCAACGTAGTAGGCTTGGTGCTCTCTTGGTATTTTTCCTGATTTTGGTAGATCGGCGCTCCATCCCTTGAAGACATTTCCCTTGAGAGTGACGGCTTTAGGACGCGTGATGTGCAAATCTTCCCAATTAAGGTCTTTGCGGACCAGATAGTAGACCCGTTTTGTTTGTTTACCATCAACTTCAAAATTCCCGTAATCACTATTGGTGCTAAATGTCAGCAGGACGAAATTTTTAATACCAGCTGGATGGAATGTGTCAACGACACCTTTTCGTGTCAAACTCACTTTAGAATTTTCTGTGAACAAGGGACCGTAGACCAGTTGATTCTCCACTTCCAAGTTGGTAGACTCTGTCTTGACATCCCTTTCTGGATCATCTGGCAACTGTGGGTCGATTTTGTAAATGTGGGCGTGGTCACCATGGCGAACGCTCATGTAGTTGCCTTCGACGGTGATATCTTCGCGGTTGACTTTGAAACGCTCCATGTATTCTTTTATCAAGCGTTCTTTTCGGTCTTCAAAACTTTCACCATCTATAAAGTCAGGTTGTGGCTCGAACGGGTCAGTAAATGGTTTGGAAGCATCGATTGGTTCAGCGTGGAAGTGATTTCCATGGGGGTAGAGAATTTGGTTTTTCTTTTGATCAATGGAAATCTTATCACGACTCAAACCGTATTCCTGCATGATTTTTTTGATTTTTTCTTCTATTTTTTGTTCAAATATAGGCGTAATAGTTTTTTCAGGTTCGTTTGGTTTATCCTGAGGCTTACCTTTGTATGCAGCTCTAGCTTTTTCGAGGTATTCCTTTGGAATCAAATTTTCCCACTGGGTATTGACTAGTTGGTAATAGGGAATGGCATGAATATCGTTTCGATTTCCATTGTGTGCTACCAAAAGACCAAAATCATTCTTGTCGATGACATGTTTTCCGTCAAATAAGAAATGGTCGTCAGTCGCGAAATGGATGCCAGGGTATTCTTGTTTACCAGCGGGTTTATGCTGCTGTGTGCCGGTCTGGGTATGGTGCGACGTTCCATTTCCCGCGTGTGTTGGACGGTATTGCGGAGCAATAGGTGTGGCCTGATGAGAAGGCGAAACTGTAGCTGGTCCTGCTTGGTTCAGGCTACTTTTTAAAATGTAGTGGTAGTGGTCACCGTGGCGTACGGTGTAGCCATTCGCATCCTCCGCTACGATATCCTTTGGATTGAACACATAGCCGTCCCCGGTCTGACTGGCAGATTGGTTTCCGACTTGCCTTGACTGAGTCTTGTTTGTAGCTGATTTTTTATCCTTATAGTCCTTGGGCACGAGGTAATCCCACTTTGTCCCTTTTAAATCAGAGTAGAATAAAAAGTGACTGTGGTTACCATGCTTGACGACAAGTCCCTCATCAGTTTTTGTCTCAATCTGCGACTCGCTGCTAAATAAAAAACCATCATCCGTCGCCGTATCAATTCCAGGAATTTCCTTTTTCTGCGCCTTTTCTGTCTTTGCTTTAGACGCTTTTTTCTCCACCTTGTGAGTCTTTGAATGCTCAGTTTTAGGAGAATTGGAGTGGTGTTGGCAGGCTGTCAACGTTAGCTGGCAACTTAAGGCAATACCTATGACAGCTAACAATCGTTTGTTGTGTTTCATCGAAATCTATCCCTCCTTTAAAACAATTGATCTCAAATCATTAACTAGTTAATTATACAGCCGGTTAAGGAAAATGTCAACGATGATAGGAGGTGGATAGTTTTAAAAATGCAAAATAAAAAACCTAGAAACAATAGTTTCAAGGCTTTTCTTGTTTTCAATTATTTAACTTCAGTAAAAACTACGTGTTTACGCAATTTTGGTGAGTATTTTTTCAATTGAAGACGGTCTGGAGTGTTACGTTTGTTTTTTGAAGTAAGGTACAAGCGTTCACCAGATTCTTTGTGTTCAAGTGTAATATTTACGCGCATGGTATCTCCCTTCTATTATTCAGCTGAAGCTGCTTTTTCGATTTTACGTCCTTTGTAGTATCCTTTCAGTGATACACGGTGTGAACGTGAGTAATCTCCAGTAGTTTCGTCAAATTTTACAGTTGGAGCTGCTACTTTGTAGTGAGTGCGACGTTTGTTTTTCTTCGCTTTTGAAGTGCGACGTGCAGGTACTGCCATTTTTAAGTCTTCCTTTCGATGTATAAGTTTTGTTTTTTTACCAACTGTAATAGAATATCATATTTTTTTTGTAAAGTAAAGTTACTTGACACTTTTTTTGAGAAATATTTTGCAATTTGAAGGGCAAGTGGTAAGATAGACTAAGATTTAGGAGGAAAAATTGTGACGAAACGATTAAAAGAACGCTTTGATACGCTGAGCGATGCCATTATCGCAATTGTGATGACTATTTTGGTGTTGGAAATTAAACTCCCGACCAGTATGGCTGGCCTTCCGCATTTTGCCTATGCAGTGGGATTGTTTTTGGTATCATTTGTAATTATCTTTAATTTTTGGTATCGCCGGACCATAATTATGAGTGTAGCTGAAGAAGTGACCTATGATGCATTTGCCCGCGATGTGATTGCTCATATGATGTTGTCGCTCTTTCCATTGGCGACGAAGATGTTGGTCGAATTTGACCAAAAATGGGTTCCGATTTTATTTTTTGGTCTTATTAACTTTGTGACAGCCTTTCTAATGAGTTGGATTACACTCAATTTAACAGTACGAAATGCCAAGGCTGAACACCAAGAACAACTGGGGAAAATCAAGGAATTTTACAAAAATCGAATGATCATGATTGCTGTGACAGACCTGTTAACCATGGTTGTAGCACTGCTCTTCAATCAAGTAGGGATTTTCATCTTCCTCCTGTCGCCCTTTGTTGAGTTTTGGAGTTACTACAAGCGGGGTGTTATATTTGAAACCTTTGAAGGTCAGGGTGGACGATTTGAACATTTTATAGAAGAAAAGGAAAGGGGAAGAAGTGAAAAGAGGGGCTTTAAAGGCTAGTCATCTATCAGCTCTGTCATTTTTATGATAAAATATAGAAAATAGTTTAGGAGAGGATAGCAAATGAAATTACAAAAACCAAAAGGGACACAGGATATCTTACCGCAGGAAGCTGCCAAGTGGCAATATGTGGAACAAGTTGTACGTGATACCTTTAAAAAGTACAATTATGGGGAAATCCGTACGCCCATGTTTGAGCACTACGAAGTGATTAGCCGTTCTGTAGGGGATACGACAGATATTGTAACCAAGGAAATGTATGATTTCTACGATAAGGGAGAGCGCCACATTACCCTTCGTCCGGAAGGAACTGCACCGGTTGTGCGTTCATTTGTAGAGAACAAATTTTTTGCACCTGAGGTTCAAAAACCAGTTAAGCTCTATTATATCGGCTCTATGTTTCGTTATGAACGTCCGCAAGCTGGTCGTTTACGTGAATTCCACCAAGTTGGTGTAGAGGCTTTTGGCTCAAAAAATCCAGCAACTGATGTGGAAACTATTGCCATGGCTTACCAACTTTTCAATGACTTAGGCATCAAAGATATCACACTCCACCTGAATACCTTGGGTTCTAGTGCAACTCGTGCAGCCTACCGTCAGGCTTTGATTGACTATTTGATACCGATGCGTGAGTCACTTTCAAAAGACAGTCAGCGTCGCTTAGATGAAAATCCATTGCGCGTTTTGGACTCTAAGGAAAAGGAAGATAAGATTGCGGTTGAGAATGCACCATCTATCTTGGATTATCTAGATGAAGAGAGCCGAGCGCATTTTGATGCTGTACGTGGTATGTTAGAGACTCTACAGATTCCTTATGTGATTGATACCAATATGGTGCGTGGTCTGGACTATTATAACCATACGATTTTTGAATTCATGGCTCAGGTTGATAAGACCGAGTTGACCATTTGTGCAGGCGGTCGCTATGATGGATTGGTTGAGTATTTCGGTGGACCAGAAACACCAGGATTTGGATTTGGACTCGGTCTGGAGCGCCTCTTGTTGGTCTTGGACAAGCAAGGAATTGCTCTTCCAGTTGATGAGGAGATGGATCTCTACATTGCTGTCTTGGGAGATGCAGCAAATGCGAAAGCCTTGGAATTGGTGCAAGCTGTACGCCAGCAAGGATTTAACGCAGAACGTGACGTTCTCGGACGCAAAATCAAAGCCCAATTCAAATCAGCAGACAGCTTCAAAGCCCGCTTTATCCTAACCTTGGGTGAAAGCGAAGTCGAAGCCGGTCGTGTGACCATTAAAAACAACAGCACCCGACAAGAAATCGAAGCTAGTTTTGAAGAAATCACATCCGACTTAGCAAGTGTGCTTGAAAAAATAAATTAAAATACAGGGATTTCCCTGTATTTTTTCTATTTCAGGAGTTTGTTCATTTGTGAAATAAAAAAACTTTGAGAAAAAAATCACAATGTCAAAATAAAAAGTAAAGCCTAGTCAATGTTTTGAGAGAAGTTTCACAAAGTTTTTGGAATGATTTTGTGAAATATTTAACAAACGCTTTACAAAGGCAATGAAAAGGTGTACAATATAATTGTGAAAAAGTTAACAAGAATAAAGTTAACGGGAAAATAATTTTGGAGGAAACCCAAATGGCTGATAAAACAGTATCACCTGAAGAAAAATTACAAGCTGCACAAGCTCACGTAGACGAATTGGTACAAAAAGGTCTTGTTGCCCTTGACGAGTTCCGTAAACTCAATCAAGAGCAAGTAGACTACATTGTGGCAAAGGCTTCTGTAGCTGCCCTTGATGCACATGGTATCTTGGCAGAACATGCTGTTCGTGAAACAGGACGCGGTGTTTTTGAAGACAAAGCAACTAAAAACCTCTTTGCCTGTGAACATGTTGTGAATAACATGCGTGGTGTGAAGACAGTAGGCGTTATCGAAGATGACCCAATCACAGGATTGACAAAAATTGCTGAACCAGTCGGTGTCATTTGTGGGGTAACACCAACAACTAACCCAACATCTACAGCAATCTTCAAATCATTGATTGCCCTTAAAACACGTAATCCAATCGTATTTGGTTTCCACCCATCAGCTCAAGAATCTTCAGCTCACGCAGCTCAAATCGTTCGTGATGCGGCTATTGCAGCAGGTGCTCCTGAAAACTGTATCCAATGGATTTCTGAACCATCTATTGAAGCTACAAATGCTCTTATGAACCACGACGGTATCGCAACAATCCTTGCGACTGGTGGTAATGCCATGGTGCGTGCAGCTTACTCATGTGGGAAACCAGCCCTTGGTGTAGGTGCAGGTAACGTTCCTGCCTATGTTGAAAAATCAGCTGACATCCGTCAAGCAGCTCACGATATCGTTATGTCTAAATCATTTGACAACGGTATGGTTTGTGCGTCTGAACAAGCGGTTATCATCGACAAAGAAATCTATGACGAATTTGTTGCTGAATTCAAATCTTACAAAACTTACTTTGTAAACAAAAAAGAAAAAGCTCTTCTTGAAGAATTCTGCTTTGGCGTAAAAGGAACAAGCAAGAACTGTGCAGGCGCTAAATTGAATCCAAACATCGTTGGTAAACCAGCAGCTTGGATTGCAGAGCAAGCAGGATTTACAGTTCCTGAAGGAACAAACATCTTGGCTGCCGAATGTGCTGAAGTTGGTGAAAAAGAGCCACTTACTCGTGAAAAATTGTCTCCAGTTATCGCAGTCTTGAAAGCTGAAGATACAGAAGACGGTCTTAAAAAAGCACGTCAAATGGTTGAGTTCAATGGTCTTGGTCACTCAGCTGCTATCCATACAAAAGACGAAGCTCTTGCAAAACGTTTCGGTACTGAAATGAAAGCAATGCGTATCATCTGGAATTCACCTTCTACATTTGGTGGTATCGGTGACGTTTACAACGCATTCTTGCCATCATTGACACTTGGATGTGGTTCATATGGACGCAACTCAGTTGGTGATAACGTATCTGCTATCAACCTTCTTAACATCAAGAAAGTAGGGAAACGTAGAAATAATATGCAATGGTTTAAAGTTCCTTCAAAAATCTATTTCGAACGTAACTCAATCCAATACCTCCAAACATGTGAAGGCATTGAACGTGTTATGATTGTCACTGACAAATCTATTGAAAAACTTGGATTTGTGCAACGTGTTATTGACCAATTGAACCTTCGTAAGAACAAGGTAACTGTTCAAGTCTTCTCAGATGTTGAACCAGATCCAGACATCACAACAATCCGTCGTGGTACAGAAGTGATGCGTCAATTTGAACCAGATACAATCATCGCTCTTGGTGGTGGTTCACCAATGGATGCTGCTAAAGGTATGTGGATGTTCTACGAACAACCAGAAGTAGACTTTGGCGACCTCGTTCAAAAATTCATGGATATCCGTAAACGTGCCTTCAAATTCCCAGCACTTGGTAAGAAAGCTAAATACATTGGTATCCCAACTACATCTGGTACAGGGTCAGAGGTAACACCATTTGCCGTTGTTTCTGACAAAGCAAACAACCGTAAATACCCACTTGCTGACTACGCTTTGACACCAACGATTGCTATCGTAGACCCAGCCTTGGTTGAATCAGTACCTGGCTTTATCGCCGCCGATACTGGTATGGACGTATTGACTCACGCAACTGAAGCTTATACTTCTAACTTTGCCAACGACTATACTGACGGTATTGCCCTTCAAGCCATCAAACTGGTCTTCCAGTATCTCAAAAAATCAGTTCTTGAGTCTGACCCTGAAGCACGCGAAAAAATGCATAACGCCTCTACAATGGCTGGTATGGCCTTCGCCAACGCCTTCCTTGGTATGAGTCACTCAATGGCTCATAAGATTGGTGGGGTTCACCATACTGTTCACGGACGTACAAACGCAATCTTGCTTCCATACGTTATCCGTTACAACGGTACTCGCCCATCTAAGACGACTACATGGCCTAAATACAACTACTGGAAAGCAGATGAAAAATTCCAAGACATCGCTCGTATGTTAGGCCTTCCTTGCTCAACTCCAGAAGAAGCGGTTGAAGCGTACGCCAAAGCTGTTTATGACCTCGGTGTTGCTGTTGGTATCAAGATGAACTTCAAAGACCAAGGTATTGATGAAAAAGTATGGAAAGATAGCTTGCATGAAATTGCTCTTCTTGCTTACGAAGACCAATGTTCACCAGCTAACCCACGCTTGCCAATGGTTGCAGACATGGAAGAAATCATGGCAGATGCATACTACGGTTACGCAGAACGTCCAGGACGTCGCAAATAAATTTCGATTCTCTAATATTATTTAGTTCCCCACCAAGCGTTGCAAAACGTAAGGTAACAAGGCCTCTACTTAAAAGTAGAGGTTTTTGTTTTTTAAATATGCTATAATAAACTCATCATAAAAAATGAGGAGAATATGATGGAAAATATGGAAAACGAAGTAACACAAGAGCTGGCAAAGAAAAAGAGCCCTCTCAAGTGGATTTTAGGAATTCTTGCGGCAGTCGTGATTTGTATCGGGGCGGGAACAGCTTTTTGGTATAACTCAGGTGACATTTCAGGGACTTGGCGCAGCCCATCCTTGGAAAAAGAATTGATGACCACATTGACGAAAGAAACGGGTGATTTTTCAGAAATCGGGCTCAAACCCACGGATTTGTTCAAAGACCCACAAGTTACCTTGGCCGTAAAAGACAAGAAAGTAACTATTACAGTAGCCTACAAAGTGGATAGCACAGCTTTTGGGACAGCTTACACAAAAATGGTCGAAAAAGAGTACCAAAATATTTTAGCTGAGGCAGAGAAGACGGCTTCTCAGTACAATGTTTCAAAAGAGGAAGTCTTGAAGCAAGGGTATGGTGCAGAGTATGAAAAAACGATCAAAGCTCTATTCCCGACAGAAGAAAAAGCTATTGAAGAGTTCAATAAAAGCATCCTCCAAAATGCAGAAAAGGAAGGAGCAAAATTTGATAGCAAGACAGGTATGGTAACTGCTAGTGAAGCAGCGGGGCAAGTGAATCAACTCCTGCATATCATCTCAGGTAGCTCAGATGGGAAAAAAGTGGGTCTTGAAAATTTCAGCTTCAGTAAATACAACCGTTCAGGGGACAAATTGACCTTTGAGGGGAAAAAAGAATACAAGTTTGTTTTGGATAAATAAAAGAAAGCACCTGTTTATAGGTGCTTTTTGTGAATTTTTATAAATTTTCTGACATTTTATGGTACAATAGAAAAAATGAAGTGGAAGAGGTGCATATATGACATTGGTCTATCAATCAACTCGTGATGAAAACAATAAAGTAACAGCCAGTCAGGCGATTTTACAAGGTTTGGCAACAGATGGTGGTCTCTTCACCCCAACCAGCCTACCAGAAGTTCAGTTGGATTTTAATCAGTTGCAAAATGCTTCTTATCAAGAAGTGGCAAAGCTGGTTTTGTCTGCTTTTTTGGATGATTTCACGGAAGAAGAGCTGGATTATTGTATCTCACATGCTTATGATGAAAAGTTTGATACACCGGTCATTGCACCAGTTGTCAAAGTTGGGCAACATTACAATTTGGAGTTGTTCCACGGGTCAACCATTGCTTTCAAGGACATGGCCCTGTCTATTCTGCCTTATCTTTTGACTACATCGGCGAAAAAGCAAGGAGTGGACAATAAAATTGTCATTTTGACAGCGACTTCGGGCGATACTGGAAAAGCAGCTATGGCTGGATTTGCGGATGTCCCAGGAACAGAAATTATCGTCTTTTATCCAGACGGTGCAGTCAGCAAGATTCAAGAATTGCAGATGACGACCCAGACGGGTGACAATACGCATGTAGTGGCGATCAGAGGGAACTTTGATGATGCCCAGACAGATGTCAAGCGGATGTTTAACGACGAGGCTTTACGGGCTAAGCTCTTGGCAAATGGGGCTCAGTTCTCATCGGCCAACTCCATGAATGTTGGTCGCTTGGTGCCACAGGTGGTTTACTATGTTTATGCCTATGCTCAGATGGTCAAGTCAGGAGTCATTCGCGCGGGAGAGAAAATAAACATCACTGTCCCAACAGGGAATTTTGGCAATATCTTGGCAGCCTACTACGCTCGCCAAATCGGTCTGCCAGTCCACAAGTTGATCTGTGCTTCAAATGAAAATAAGGTCTTGACAGACTTCTTTGCGACAGGAACTTATGATAAAAAACGAGAATTCAAGGTGACGACTAGTCCGTCTATGGATATCTTGGTTTCATCAAACTTGGAACGCTTGATTTTCCATTTGGTGGGCAACGATGCAGCTGCTACTAAAGAATTGATGACTTCCTTGTCTGAAAACGGGGAGTACAGCTTGCCGCAAGTGGATCAAGAAATTCTAGATTTATTTGCTGCTGGTTATGCTAGCGAAGCTGCGACGGCTCGTGAGATGAAGCAAGTATTTGATGAGGCGGACTACGTGGAAGATCCACATACAGCAGTTGCCTCAGCAGTTTATCGTGCCTATCGTGTAGAAACTGGTGACGAGACTCCGACCTTGATTGCGTCTACAGCCAGTCCCTATAAATTCCCTCGGGTGGTAGTTGAGTCTATTACAGGACAAAATCCGGCGGATGATTTTGCGGCAGTTGCTGAATTGGAAACTGTATCGGGAGTGGCGCAACCTCTTGCCGTGCGCGGTTTAGAAAATGCTCCAGTTCGTCACACGACGGTGGTGGAAACAAGAGAGATGCAGGCTGAAGTGGAAGCCTATCTTGGCTTAAAATAAAATAGGGGTCTGGGTGGAAGCTTGGGCCTCATTTTTGATAGAATGGGAGTTGTAGTGCAGATAAGAAAGATTTTACAGCTGGCATTGCCAGTCATGGCGGAAAATTTTCTACAGATGTTGATGGGAATGGTAGATGGCTACTTGGTTGCCTTTTTGGGTCTAGCCACGATTTCAGGCGTCTCGGTTGCTAATAACATCCTCAGTATTTATCAAGCCATTTTTCTTGCTTTTGGGGCGGCCATTTCAGCTCTAGTAGCACAAAAATATGGCCAGAAAGACCAAGAACAGTTAGCGGGTCAAGCGGGTCAAGCTCTCTTTTTGACATTTCTAGTGAGTCTTGTTCTGGGGCTGCTGTCTATTGTCGGGGGAGAGCGTCTATTGCTGCTCCTTGGGACGGATGCGGATGTGGCTCGAGTAGGCGGTCTTTACCTAGCACTGGTAGGTGGTGGGATTATTTTCTTGGGGCTGATGACGAGTCTGGGGAGCATTTTGAGGGCGAGCGGGCATGCACAATTGCCCATGTATGTCAGTCTTCTGAGCAATGTAATCAATGTTGTTTTGTCGGCAGTGTTTGTATTTGTTTTCAAAGGTGGTGTCGTGGGTGTAGCCATCGGAACCTTGCTAGCGCGTGCGTTGGCTGTTGCGATTTTATGGCGACAGTTGCCGATAAAGCCAGACAAGCTCTTTTTTAACATTCATCGCGACTTGGTAGAATTGGCCTTGCCTGCTGCTGGTGAGCGTCTGATGATGCGGGCGGGAGATGTTGTGATTGTCGCCTTGATTGTATCCTTGGGGACAGCGGTGGTCGCTGGAAATGCGATTGGGGAGACCTTGATCCAGTTTAATTATATGCCCGGGATGGGGATTGCAACAGCGACGGTCATCCTGGTGGCCAATGCGCGTGGACAGGGAAAGGAAGAAGAGGTAGCCGCTATCATTCGTTGGAGTTTTCTTTTGGCACTGGGTTTAATGGCTGTGACGTCTTGTCTGATTTTCTTTTTAGGACCGTGGTTGACAGGTTTTTACACGACTGATCAGGTAGCGATAAAGGCGAGCTTGCTCGTGACTCTGTATTCATTTTTAGGGATTCCTGCTACTGCAGGGACCTTGATTTATACCGCTTTTTGGCAAGGTTATGGGAACGCCAAACTTCCTTTTTATGCTACAAGTTTGGGCATGTGGGTGGTTCGGATTGGCCTTGGCTATGTCTTGACTCGGGTCTGGTTCCTGGGGTTAGCAGGGGTATGGATTGCTACCATTGCAGACAATGTATTTCGGTGGGCGTTTTTGTATTTTCTTTCCTTAAGAAAGTTTAAGATTTCTTTAAGGGAAAAGCTATAAAATAAATACATCTTTTTCATATATCTCCTGAAAGGTGGCTCGGTTGGGCTGTCTTTCTTTGTTATTTGTATGATTGTCCGTTTCAGTTTTCTTTTAGAAATTCTTCAGAAAAGATTAAGCTTGTCCTTATATACTAAGTTCAATCCTAAAATTTTCACCGACAAAGTCGGTATCCATATCTGTAAATTGCTAAAGCAATAACAGCTATGTATCTCTTCATAAATCTCCTAGAGAATCACCTGACGAATGTTGGGTGATTTTCTTTGCGCTCTTGGCAAGTAGCGGTTTTGTTCATTTGTTGGAAGTATGATATAATAAAATGATTATATTATAGAGGAAATGCTATGTTTACCTTTGGGTTTAATAAGAAAAAAGAAAAAATACGGGCTGCTCTTGAAGTGCCGAAACATATTGCCATTATTATGGATGGAAATGGTCGGTGGGCAAAGAAACGCTTGCAACCACGTGTTATGGGGCACAAAGCTGGAATGGATGCCTTGCAGATTGTCACAAAAGCTGCTTCAGATATGGGTGTACGTGTACTGACGGTCTACGCCTTTTCAACTGAAAACTGGACGCGTCCTGAAAAAGAAGTCAAGTTCATCATGAATTTGCCAGTTGAATTTTATGACAAGTATGTCCCTGAATTGCATGCAAATAATGTTAAAATTCAGATGATTGGAGACCATTGTCGTTTGCCGGAAGCAACGAAAGATGCCTTGTTTAAAGCAGAAGAAAAAACCAAGCACAATACTGGTTTGATTTTGAATTTTGCCTTAAATTACGGTGGACGTGATGAGTTGGCTCAGGCTATGCGGATGATTGCTCAAGATATTTTGGATGCTAAGTTTAATCCGGGAGATATTGACGAAAAAGTCATCGCGGATTATCTCTACACTGGTGTTTTACCAGCAAAATATCGTGATCCGGACTTGGTGATTCGGACGAGTGGTGAGCTTAGACTTAGTAATTTTTTACCTTGGCAAACAGCCTATAGTGAACTTTATTTTACAGATATTGCCTGGCCGGATTTTGATGAGAAAGCCTTGCAGGCTGCTATTTTAGAGTACAATCGTCGTCACCGTCGGTTTGGTGGGATTTAAGGAGAAGAAGGATGTCTAAGGATTTACAAAAACGTGTTGTATTTGGGGGGATTGCCCTGGCTATTTTTATCCCCTTCTTGTTGATGGGAGGAGTTCCCTTCCAACTCTTAATCGGTTTACTGGCCATGATTGGAACCTCTGAATTGATTAAAATGCATGGTCTGGCTCCCAATTCTATCGAAGGTATGTTGGCTATGCTGGGTGCCTTGGTTTTGACCTTACCTATGCAGGATTATATTCCATTTTTGCCGACAGATGGTAGCTACACAGCTTTTGCCATTATTGTCTTCTTGCTTTTGGGATCAACAGTCTTTAATATTGGGAAATATGATTACTCACAAGTCGTGTTTCCGATTGCCTCTAGTTTTTATGTCGGAATTGGTTTTCACAACCTGATTTCAGCTCGTATGGATAGTTTCGGGAAGGTCTTGTTTGCCCTCTTTATCGTGTGGGCGACGGATATCGGTGCTTATATGATTGGCCGTCAGATTGGTCGTCGCAAATTGATGCCTAAGGTTTCACCCAATAAAACAGTTGAAGGTTTTCTTGGCGGAATTGCGTCAGCAGTGGTTGTATCCGTGATTTACATGCTGGTTGATAAGACAGTGATGGCGGGTCATTCCTTTGTAACCATGCTCTTCTTGGTAGCGATTTTCTCAGTATTTGGTCAATTCGGAGACTTGGTGGAAAGTGCCATCAAACGTCATTTTGGTGTGAAGGATTCAGGAAAGTTAATTCCTGGACACGGTGGTATTTTGGACCGTTTTGATAGTATGATGTTTGTCTTCCCAATCATGCATTTCTTTGGTTTATTTTAAGGAGAATCTATGAAGGGACTTATTGCATTTATTTTTATCTTTGGTGTTATCGTTATCGTTCATGAATTTGGGCATTTCTATTTTGCAAAAAAATCAGGAATCCTCGTGCGTGAATTTGCGATTGGAATGGGCCCGAAAATCTTTTCCCATATCGGCAAAGACGGAACAGCCTACACCATCCGTATCTTGCCTCTCGGTGGTTATGTTCGTATGGCGGGCTGGGGCGAAGACACGACAGAAATCAAAACCGGAACGCCTGCCAGCTTGACCTTGGACCAAAATGGTGTGGTGACCCGTATCAATCTATCTGGAAAGCAAGTGGCAGATAATAGCCTTCCCATGAATGTGATGAGCTTTGACTTTGAAGACAAGCTGGAAATCATTGGCCTGGTGCTCGAAGAAAGTCGGACTTACAAGGTGGATCACGACGCGACTATCATCGAAGAGGATGGAACGGAAGTGCGGATTGCACCGCTAGACGTCCAGTACCAAAATGCTTCTATCTGGGGACGCCTCATCACAAACTTTGCAGGTCCTATGAATAATTTCATTCTTGGATTTGTGGCTTTTCTACTCTTAATCTTCATGCAGGGTGGTGTTGCCAACCCGTCGACAAATACCATTTCGGTAGTCGAAGGCGGAGCTCTGCAGGCTGCTGGAGTTGTATCTGGTGATAAGATTTTGTCTATCGAAGGACAAAAGACGGCCAATTACACTGAAATTGCCAATACCGTTGCTGAGGCGACAAAGGATGCTAAAGCAGCCCCGACATTGGCACTGGTCGTGCAGCATGGGGGACAAGAAAAGGAACTTGCGGTTAAGACCAAAAAATCAGGAAGCAACTATTATCTGGGTGTTTCCCCGAGCTTAAAAACAGGCTTCCTTGATAAAGTGACAGGTGCCTTGCTACAAACTGGTGATACGGCTTTGACGGTTATCAAGGCTCTGAAAAATCTCATCGCACGTTTTGATATCAATAAATTGGGCGGACCCGTTGCCATCTTTAATGTCAGCTCACAAGCTGCTCAAAACGGCTTTGACTCGGTGCTCCTGCTCCTTGCTAGCTTGTCTATTAACTTGGGGATTTTCAATTTGATTCCGATTCCGGCTTTGGACGGCGGAAAAATTGTCATGAACCTCATCGAAGCTATTCGCAGAAAACCTCTCAAACAAGAAGTCGAAAGCTACATCACACTTGCCGGAGTGGTGGTTATGGTCGTCTTGATGATTGCTGTGACTTGGAATGATATTATGCGTGTCTTCTTCTAATTTCTCTGATTTATTATTTGAAACCTATTGAAAGGAATCTCACTCGACAGAAAGTCTAGCAAACTGTTGCAGCTCTCGATTGTCGGGATTATGTACATTATGAAACAATCAAAAATGCTTATTCCAACGCTACGTGAAATGCCTAGCGATGCTCAAGTTATCAGCCACGCCCTCTTGTTGCGTGCTGGTTATGTCCGCCAAATCTCTGCTGGTATCTACAGTTACTTGCCACTTGCCAACCGCGTGATTGAAAAGGCAAAAACTATCATGCGCGAAGAGTTTGATAAGATTGGTGCGGTTGAATTTTTAGCGCCAGCTCTTTTGTCGGCTGATATCTGGCGTGAATCTGGGCGTTACGACACTTACGGTGATGACCTTTACAAGTTGAAAAACCGTGAAGGTTCAGACTTTATCTTGGGACCAACTCATGAAGAAACAGTGACTTTGTTGGCGCGTGATGCTATCCAATCTTACAAACAGTTGCCGCTCAACATTTACCAAATTCAACCAAAATACCGTGATGAAAAACGTCCTCGTAATGGTTTGCTCCGCGGTCGTGAGTTCATCATGAAAGATGGGTATTCATTCCACGCTAATTATGAAAGCTTGGATGAGACCTACGATGACTACAAACGTGCCTATGAAGCGATTTTCACACGTAGCGGACTTGATTTCAAGGCCATTATCGGTGATGGTGGTGCCATGGGTGGTAAGGATAGCCAAGAGTTTATGGCTATCACTCCAGACCGCACTGACTTGGACCGTTGGGTTGTTTTAGATAAGTCAGTTGCCTCTTTCGACGAAATTCCGGCAGATGTCTTGGAAGAAATCAAGGCAGAATTGCTCAAATGGTCTGTATCTGGTGAAGATACGATTGCTTATTCGACAGAATCTGACTACGCAGCCAATCTTGAAATGGCAACAAATGAGTACAAACCATCTACAAAAGTTGTTGCGGAAGAGGACTTGGTCAAGGTCGAAACACCTGACTGCAAATCAATTGATGAAGTGGCTGCATTCTTGAAGGTTGCAGAAGAAGAGACAATCAAAACCATGCTCTTCATGGCAGATGAAAAACCTGTTGTGGTACTTCTTGTTGGCAACGACCAAGTGAACGATGTGAAATTGAAAAACCACTTGGCTGCAGACTTTTTGGATGTAGCAACAGAAGTGGCTGCTGAAAAACTATTTGGGGCAAACTTTGGCTCACTTGGTCCAGTTGGCTTGCCAGAAGACGTGACGGTCATTGCAGACCGCAAAGTGGCTGATGTGAAAAATGCAGTTGTCGGTGCCAATGAAAATGGCTTCCATTACACTGGTGCAAATGCAGGTCGTGACTTCCAAGTGACGGAATATGTGGATATCCGCGAAGTAAAAGAAGGCGAAATTTCTCCAGATGGAAAAGGTGTCTTGAACTTTGCCCGCGGTATTGAGATTGGGCATATCTTCAAGCTTGGCACACGCTATACAGATAGCATGAATGCAAATATCTTGGATGAAAATGGTCGCTCTATGTCTATTATCATGGGCTGTTACGGAATCGGTGTTAGCCGTCTCTTGTCAGCTGTCTTGGAACAACATGCTCGTCTCTTCGTGAATAAGACACCAAAAGGTGACTTCCGTTTTGCATGGGGAATCAACTTCCCTAAAGAATTGGCGCCGTTTGATGTCCACCTCATCCCTGTCAATATCAAGGACGAAGCTGCTATGGCATTGACAAGCCAAATCGAAGCAAGCTTGGTTGGTGCAGGTTATGAAGTCTTGACAGACGACCGTAACGAACGTGTTGGATCTAAATTCTCAGATAGCGACTTGATTGGTTTGCCAATCCGTGTGACAGTTGGTAAGAAAGCCGCTGACGGTATTGTTGAAGTGAAAATCAAAGGAAGTGGTGATACCGTGGAAGTTCACGTGGACCAACTTCTTGAAACCTTGCAAATTTTGACGCAAGAACAGTAAGATCATGAAAGAGAGTGGGATGATATCCTCTCTCTTTTTTTCATTGCAGTCTCCTCCTCGAAAAATGGGCCGGATTGTGGTAGAATGAAAAGATAAACTAGGAGAAAAGAGAAGCCATGTCTGATAAATTTCAACTTTTATTGCAACAGATTGGGATGCCACTTGAAGCGATGGGCTCAAGTGTTTTTTCGACTGGGAAGATTGAGCAAGTCGTCCTTCATAAGGTGAGTAAGATTTGGGATTTTACCTTTCGACTAGATGAGACGCTGGATATTGCGGATTACCAGCATTTTAAGGCGCGTTTGGTCAATGAATTTTCTAAGACTGGCAATCAGGCCCGTTTTCAGATTGTGACGGGGCAACCTCGTTTTGAAGCGGCTATTTTGCAGGCTTACTATCAGGAAGCCTTTAGCGAAGAATTGTGTCAGAGTGCAGGCTTTAAGGCGCTTTTTCAAGGTCTGGAAGTGGAATTTGAGGACGGAACTCTGTATGTGAAGGGACCTGAAACCATTGATACGCCTCATTTTCGGAAAAATCATTTGCCAAATTTGGTGCAGCAGTTTGAGCGGTTTGGTTTTGCAGGGATTAAGATTGACTTGCGGATTTGCCAAGAAATGACTCAGCAGCAGCAGGAAAATTTCCAAGCGTCCAATGCTGAAATTTACCACAAGGCTAATTTGGAAAATCTAGAAGCTCAAGAGCAACTGGCTCAAATGGCTCCACCGCCGGAAGCCGCTCCGCAATCTTCTTTCCAAGAGTTTAAGAAGTCTCGCCCTGCCAAAGTTAATTTGGATAAAGCAGAAATCACACCGATGATTGAGGTGACTACCGAAGAAAATCGCATTGTTTTTGAAGGGTTGGTTTTTGAAGCGGAGCACAAGGTGACGAGGACGGGACGCGTTATCATCAATTTCAAGATGACAGACTACACTTCGTCATTTACTTTACAAAAATGGGCCAAAAATGAAGAAGAGGCCCAAAAGTTTGACATGGTCAAAAAGGGGAATTGGCTGCGTGTTCGTGGAAATGTGGAGACCAATAATTTCACACGTGACTTGACCATGAATGTGCAAGAAGTACAGGAAGTCAAGCATGACATCCGCAAGGATTTGATGCCAGAAGACCAAAAACGGATTGAATTTCATGCGCATACCAACATGTCGACCATGGATGCCTTGCCTCCGGTTGAAGACTTGGTGGCACGTGCGGCCAAATGGGGCCACAAGGCTATTGCTATTACGGACCACGGAAATGTTCAATCCTTCCCACACGGCTACCATGCTGCTCGAAAAGTAGGAATTAAGCCGATCTTCGGGATGGAAGCCAATGTCGTAGAAGACAGCGTTCCAATCGTCTACAATGAAGCAGATGTCGACCTAAAAGAGGCGACCTATGTGGTCTTCGACGTGGAGACAACAGGACTTTCTGCGGTCTACAATGACTTGATTCAGATTGCTGCTTCGAAAATGTACAAAGGGAACATCATCGGTGAGTTCGATGAATTTATCAATCCAGGTCATCCTTTGTCAGCCTTTACGACGGATTTAACGGGGATTACAGATGAGCATGTCCGCAATGCACGTCCGCTCGAGCAGGTTCTTCGTTCTTTCCAAGAATTTTGTGAAGGTGCGGTCCTGGTTGCCCATAATGCCAGCTTTGACGTGGGCTTTATGGATGCCAATTACCAACGCCATAACCTGCCCTTGATTAGTCAGCCGGTCATCGATACGCTAGAATTTGCCCGTAATCTTTACCCGGAGTACAAGCGCCATGGTTTGGGCCCCTTGACCAAGCGGTTCGGCGTTGCCTTGGAGCACCACCACATGGCCAATTATGATGCGGAAGCAACAGGGCGTCTGCTCTTTATCTTCCTCAATGAAACCTATGAAAAACATGGTCTTTTCAACCTCAATCAGCTGAATACCAGCTTGATTGCCGAGGATTCCTATAAAAAATCTCGTGTCAAGCATGCGACTCTCTATGTTATCAACCAAACAGGTCTGAAAAATATTTTCAAACTGGTCTCGCTGTCCAATACCAAGTATTTTGAAGGTGTGCCGCGGATACCACGAACGGTTCTGGATGCACACCGCGAGGGATTGATTTTGGGGACGGCTTGCCAAGAGGGTGAAGTATTTGATGTCTTGGTGTCCAAGGGCTTGGACGAAGCGGTTAAGGCTGCAGCTTATTATGACTTCATTGAGATCATGCCGCCAGCTTTGTATGAGCCCCTCATCGCCCGTGAGCAGTTCAAAAATATGGATGAAATCCATGAGCTAATAAAAAACTTGATTGAAGTTGGGCGTCGTACAGGATTGCCCGTCCTTGCAACGGGGAATGTTCATTATATTGACCCAGAAGAAGAAATTTATCGTGAAATCATCGTTCGCGCCCAAGGGCAAGGAGCTATGATTAACCGACCAATTGGTCACGGAGAAGCCGCGCAACCTGCTCCGCTTCCTAAGGCGCATTTCCGGACGACCAATGAAATGCTGGATGAATTTGCCTTTTTGGGTGAGGCCTTAGCGCGTGAAATTGTCATCCAAAATCCAAATCTTATGCTGGAGCGCTTCGAAGAAGTCGAAGTCGTCAAGCGTGACCTCTATACTCCTTATATCGAAAAAGCGGAGGAAACGGTCGCAGAATTGACCTACAAAAAAGCTTTTGAAATTTATGGGAATCCCTTGCCAGATATTATCGACCGACGGATTGAAAAAGAATTAACGTCGATTTTGGGGAATGGATTTGCCGTGATTTACCTAGCCTCTCAGATGCTAGTACACCGTTCCAATCAGCGGGGTTATCTGGTTGGTTCGCGGGGGTCTGTTGGTTCTAGTTTTGTGGCGACCATGATCGGGATTACAGAAGTGAATCCCATGCCGCCTCACTATGTCTGTCCAGAGTGTAAGTATAGTGAGTTTATCACGGACGGTTCCTATGGTTCGGGCTTTGATATGCCAGACAAGGACTGTCCAGAATGTGGTCACAAGTTGGCAAAAAACGGACAGGACATTCCCTTTGAGACCTTCCTTGGTTTTGATGGGGATAAGGTTCCCGATATCGACTTGAACTTCTCGGGTGAAGATCAGCCGTCTGCTCACTTGGATGTTCGGGATATTTTTGGGGAACAATACGCCTTTCGTGCAGGGACTGTGGGTACGGTTGCGGCCAAAACGGCCTATGGATTTGTCCGAGGGTACGAGCGGGATTATGGGAAGTTCTACCGTGATGTAGAGGTGGAACGCTTGGCGGCTGGTGCCGCAGGCGTTAAGCGAAATACAGGCCAGCATCCTGGTGGTATTGTTGTTATTCCTGACTATATGGACGTATATGACTTTACGCCGGTCCAGTATCCAGCAGATGACCTTGAGGCTGCTTGGCAAACTACTCACTTTAACTTCCATGATATTGATGAAAACGTCCTAAAACTCGATGTTCTAGGACACGATGATCCGACTATGGTTCGGAAGTTGCAGGACTTGTCAGGGATTGACCCTAATACCATTCCAGCGGACGATAAGGGTGTCATGGCGCTCTTTTCAGGTACAGAAATTCTGGGAGTGACGCCTGAGCAGATTGGTACGCCAACGGGCATGTTGGGGATTCCTGAGTTTGGGACCAACTTCGTTCGAGGTATGGTGGAAGAAACACGGCCAACGACCTTTGCGGAACTCTTGCAGTTGTCTGGTCTATCCCACGGAACGGACGTTTGGCTGGGAAATGCCCAAGATTTGATAAAGGCTGGTATTGCCGACCTGTCTACGGTAATCGGTTGTCGGGATGACATCATGGTTTATCTCATGCACGCAGGCTTGGAACCTAAAATGGCCTTTACTATCATGGAACGGGTGCGTAAGGGAGCTTGGCTTAAGATTTCGGAAGAAGAGCGAAATGGCTATATCCAGGCTATGAAGGAAAATAATGTTCCTGACTGGTATATCGAGTCCTGTGGAAAAATCAAATACATGTTCCCCAAAGCTCACGCGGCTGCCTACGTTATGATGGCCCTTCGGGTGGCCTACTTTAAGGTACATCACCCACTTTTCTACTATTGTGCCTACTTCTCCATCCGTGCCAAGGCCTTTGATTTGGCGACCATGTCAGGTGGATTGGACAAGGTTAAGGCCAAGCTCAAGGAAATCTCCGACAAGCGCCAGCGCAACGAGGCTTCCAATGTGGAAATTGACCTCTACACCACCTTGGAAATTGTCAATGAAATGCTGGAACGTGGCTTCAAATTTGGGAAGTTGGACCTTTATGAGTCAGAAGCTATTGACTTCAGAATTGAAGGCGATACACTGATTCCACCATTTGTAGCCATGGATGGTCTGGGAGAGAACGTTGCCAAGCAGGTTGTTGCTGCCCGCAAAGATGGTGAGTTCCTGTCCAAGACAGAGCTCCGCAAACGTGGCGGACTTTCCTCTACCTTGGTTGAAAAGATGGATGAAATGGGCATCTTGGGCAATATGCCTGAGGACAATCAACTCAGTCTTTTTGATGATTTATTTTAAAGAAAACAGTTTTGCTCGGAGCAATAAGCTTTGACGGCGGAGCTGTTTTTTTGTGGAGCTGATTGTGGATTGTTTAGAAAATAAAACCTGAACTCGACAGAAGCTAAACACAGACTGGTCGCTTATTTATGGGGAATATGGTATACTATTTTTTGTATTATATTAAAGGAGATTCCCATGGTTTTACCAAACTTCAAAGAAAACCTTGCAAAATATGCTAAGTTGCTCGTCTCTACGGGTATCAATGTTCAAGAAGGACATACCATTGTTCTTCGTATCAGTGTAGACCAAGCCGAATTGGCTCGTCTCTTGGTCAAAGAAGCTTACGCTCTCGGTGCCAAGGAAGTCCTCGTTCAATGGAATGATGACTTTATTACCCGTCAAAACTACCTCAACATCTCAACAGAACGTTTGGAAACTGTGCCAGATTACAAGGTGGCAGAAATGAACTACTGGTTGGATAACAAAGCCAGCCGTTTGGTGATTTTGTCAGAAGATCCAGCCGCTCTTGACGGTGTTGATCCTGAGAAATTATCAAAAGCAGCACGCGCAGCAAGCATCGCTTTGAAACCATTGCGTATCGCAACACAAGCTAATAAAGTCAGCTGGACATTGGCTTCAGCAGCAGGTTCTGCTTGGGCGCAAAAAGTGTTCCCTCAAGCAGCTAGCGAAGAAGAAGCGATGGATTTTCTATGGGATCAAATTTTCAAAACTTGCCGCATCTACGAAGAAGACCCAATTCAAGCTTGGGCTGAGCACGAAGACCGCCTTAATGCCAAAGCAAAAGTCTTGAACGATGAGCAGTTTGTAAAATTGCATTACACAGCACCAGGTACAGACTTGACACTTGGCTTACCAAAACACCATTCATGGGAAGCAGCTGGTAGCTACAATGCTCAAGGCGAGCACTTCATCGCCAATATGCCAACAGAAGAAGTCTTCACCGCACCAGATTTCCGTGTAGCAGACGGTTATGTGACTTCTACAAAACCACTCAGCTACAACGGCAACATCATCGAAGGCATTAAAGTAACCTTTAAAGATGGCGAAATTGTTGATGTGTCAGCTGAAAAAGGTGACGAAGTGATGAAGAAATTGGTCTTTGACAACAAAGGAGCTCGTGCTTTGGGAGAAGTAGCCTTGGTGCCAGATAAGAGTCCAATTTCACAATCAAATATTACCTTCTTTACAACCTTGTTTGATGAGAATGCCTCAAACCACTTGGCAATCGGCGCAGCCTACGCTTTCTGTGTGGAAGGTGGAACTGAAATGTCAGAAGAAGAGTTGGAAGCAATCGGTCTCAACCGTTCAGACGTTCACGTGGACTTCATGATTGGCTCAGACCAAATGGATATCGACGGTATCCGCGAAGACGGAACTGTTGTGCCAATCTTCCGTAAAGGCGATTGGGCGATTTAATCACCAAGCAGATGGATTTCCGTCTGCTTTTTCTGCATAGATAGGAGTCAATATGGACACAGGAAAACAGATTCAGTACAAGTGGGCAACCTTAGGAACAGGCGTTATCGCCAATGAGTTGGCTCAAGCCTTGCAAGCGCTGGGTGGTAATCTCTACTCGGTAGCCAATCGCACGCATGAAAAAGGCCTTGCCTTTGCACAAAAGTATGGAATTGAAAAAGTTTATGAAAAAATAGAAGATGTATTTGCAGACCCAGAAGTGGATATTATCTACATTTCGACACCGCATAATACCCATATCAACTACCTCCGCCAAGCCTTGGCAGCAGGCAAGCATGTTTTATGTGAAAAATCCATTACGCTGAACAGTCAAGAATTGGAAGAAGCGATTCAATTAGCTGAGGAGAACCATGTGCTGTTGGCAGAAGCCATGACGATTTTCCATATGCCCATCTATCGTCAGTTGAAGAGTATGGCAGACAGTGGTGCCTTTGGTGAGTTGAAGATGATTCAGATGAATTTCGGTAGTTACAAAGAATACGATATGAATAACCGCTTTTTCAACCGTGACCTAGCTGGTGGAGCTTTGCTGGATATTGGTGTCTATGCCTTGTCATTTGTGCGTTGGTTTATGTCTTCTAGCCCAGACCAGTTAGCGTCGCAGGTAAAATTTGCTCCGACAGGTGTAGATGAGCAGGTTGGCATTCTTTTAACAAATCCAGATGGCCAGATGGCGACGGTCACCCTATCCTTGCATGCCAAACAGCCTAAACGTGGACTTTTGGCCTATGATAAGGCCTACATCGAACTCTACGAATACCCTCGTGGACAAAAGGCGGTTATTACTTATACGGATACGGGTAAACAGGAAACGATTGAAGTAGGGGCTACCGACCAAGCCTTGCAATATGAAGTTCTGGACATGGAAGCAAGTATTGCCGGGGCCAAAAACCACACTTACCTGAACTATTCGCGTGATGTCATGCGCATGATGACAGACCTCCGTGAAGAATGGGGAATGACTTACCCAGAGGAAGAATAGAAACAAAAAAGCAGACCTAGTCTGCTTTTTTTATTCGATGATCAAGAGTCCCTCTTTGATGGCTAGGGGATGCTGCGGGTCAATGCGGTCGTAGAACATAATACCATTGATGTGGTCGATTTCATGTTGAACGACGATAGCGTTAAAACCTTTGAGTTTGATTTTGTGTTTTTGACCTGTCTTATCAAAGTATTCTACCGTAACACGCGCATGGCGGACAACGTAGCCGGGTACTTCGCGGTCAACTGATAAACAGCCTTCGCCCCCTTCGACAGCGGCTTCTTGTACAGAGTGGGCCACGATTTTAGGGTTGTACATGACTTCTTGAAAGGCATAGGCTTGTTTTGGTGGATTGCCTTCTTCGTCTTCAGGATTTGGCACCAATATTGCGATGATGCGACGAGATACATCAATCTGTGGCGCAGCCAGGCCAACTCCTCCACGTAAGCCTAATTTTTCAGCCATGACAGGGTCTTGTGAATGCTTGAGAAATTGCATCATTTTTTCCCCTAAGAGGATATTTTCGTCTGATAGAGGAAAGGTCACTTCCTCAGCGACAGCGCGTAATGTTGGGTGTCCTTCACGAATAATATCATCCATGTCAATCAGATGGCTAGCTTTAATCATTGTTTCAATTGCGGTCATTCTTCTCTCCTTTTGCTTTTTTCTACCATAGTATAACATGAAACAGTCATTATTGGAAAAATTACTGATGAATTCTCAAGTTCTCAAGTTGGCTTGCCTGGCAGATAAAGTAGGATTTGCCGCGTTTCTCAATAGCTCCATCTGTCAATAGTTCCTTGATAGTTCGTAAGAGATGGCGGTAGCTGGTTCCAAATGAGTCCGCTAAAATGTGCAATTCAAGCTGAAAATATCCGTCGTGCTCAATGGATAAAATGTGGCTGGCTAGCCGTTCTTTGACGGAGTAGCCGACATTGACCGCCGCTTGGATATTTTGCTGGTAGAGGCTGGTTGCCAGTCCTTGGCCAACTCGGTATAAGAAGAGAGGATCAGCAAGCAGCGCCTCTTTGTTGAGAAGTGGTAGCTGTGCACACCATGTCTCATCAATAGCAATAACAGACGAAACCACAGTTTGTCCTGTCAGCAATTCAATGTCGCCAATCAAGGTCGGAGCTCCTTGGATGCCCAGGATATATTCTTTTCCGTTGAACAGCTTTCGGACAACTTTGACCTTGCCCTCCAGTACAAATGTCAGTACAGTGAGTTCTTGGTCTTGGTGGCAAATAGCTTGTCCTTCTTGGAAATGTACCAATTTCAAATCCTTGCGGTACTGTTCTGGTAGAAAAGTTTGGAGCATGGGATGCTGGAGAAAATTTTGAGGTGTTGGAGAGAAAGATAACGTATTCATCTATTTATATGTGACATTTGTCCTATGTTTTTCTATTTTTCTCTATTATACTAAAATGAATGGAAAAAGAAAAAGAAGGTAATTATGAAACGAATCATTGAAAAAATCAGCATTCTCTCCCTATCCTTGATGCTGGTTTCCACTTTTGCAGTCTCGCCGGCACTCCCTCAAATGATGAAGGAATTTGCTTGTCAAGGGATTTCAGCAGCTCAGGTTGAGTTTTTGATGACCATTCCCTCTCTGACTATCATGTTGACGTTGCTGGCCAATGGGTTCATTGTCAAGTTCTTCTCGGAGCGAGCTATTGTTGTGACGGGCTTGTTGGCAATGGCGATTGGCGGCTCCATGCCTATCGTATTTGCAAGCTACCCGTTGATGGTGGTGGCCAGAATTATCTTGGGACTAGGGATTGGCCTTATCAATGCGCGTGCTATTAATATTATCGGCTACTATTACCAAGGAAAAGAGCGGATTCAGATGTTGGGCTTGCGTGGGTCCACGGAAGTTTTAGGAAGTGCTGGTCTGACTATGATCGTTGGTTGGCTGACGGGCTATGGTTGGCAAGCAGCCTTTCTGATTTATCTATTGGCGCTGGTTATTCTAGGGCTTTTTCTCGCCTTTGTGCCCAGTCATCATGAGGAGCAGGCTACTGATACGGTAGAAGCACCGAAAGTGACAAAACCTCTCTGGAAAATGGGATTGGCCCTTGCTTTTCTTGCTTTTTTTGTCATTAATGTTAATACTTTTATCACCATCCGCATTCCCATTATCGTCGATCAAGCAGGACTCGGGACTGCGGTTCAGGCTAGCTGGGTCTTGAGTCTTATGCAGCTGATGGGAATTGTATCTGGGACTGTTTTTGGTCAGTTGATGGGGCGTTTTAAAGGTTGGCTGTTATCTCTGTCTTATCTGATTTTTGGTCTGGCTGTGTTAGTTGTTGCTTACTCGGCTAATCTTTTTGTCTTAGCAATCGGGGCGATGTGTTCAGGATTTTTCTACAGCTTGGTACTGGCCATTGTATTTAGCCGTGTGACAGAGCAAACTCCGCCGCCTTTATTGAATACGCTGATGACGGTTGTCTTACTGGGTTGCAATATCGGAGGAGCAAGTGCATCGGTGTTACCTAATTTTTTAGAAAAGCTCAATCCAAGTAAAACAGGAGCATTTGGTATCTATGCCATTACCTGTCTCGTCATCGGTGCCTACCTGCTATTTCGCCAATGGAAGAAGCTGAAATAGCTGGAGTGTGTTATAATACGTGTATGCGATTAGACAAGTTTTTAGTAGAGTGTGGCCTTGGGTCGCGCACAGAAGTCAAAAAAATTCTCAAGCAAAAGCAGATAGAGGTTAATGGACAGGTTGAAACATCAGCCAAAAGCCAAGTAGACAGCCAGAAAGATACTGTTTCCTATCAGGGACAGGGCTTGCGCTACGAGGAGTTTGTCTACTATCTCCTCAATAAACCTCAAGGGGTCATCTCAGCGACCGAGGATGCCAAGCATCGGACGGTCTTGGATTTGCTGGATGATACAGCGCGCCAAAAAGAGGTTTTTCCAGTTGGTCGCTTGGATATCGATACGCACGGTTTGTTGTTGCTGACCAACAATGGTCCTCTGGCGCATGCCATGCTCTCTCCTAAAAAGCATGTGGACAAGCTTTACCAAGCTCAAGTTGCGGGCATCATGACAGAGAAGGATGTGGAACGATTTCGAGAAGGAATCAGCTTGCAGGATTTTACCTGTCAACCAGCTCAGCTGGAGATTGTAGCGACGGATCCTGTAGCAGATAAAAGTACAGTGCGGATTACCATTGCCGAAGGGAAATTTCATCAGATCAAGCGGATGGTGCAGGCGTGTGGAAAAACCGTTACAGACCTGCAGCGCCTCAGTATGGGACCTTTGGTTTTGGACGACAATCTAAAGCGCGGAGAATACCGACGACTGACAGCAGAGGAACTCCAATTATTGGAGCGATTTGACGTTCGATTGTGATGAAAAGCAGATGCCAGCTCATTTTATTTTAGGGGACTATATACCAGTTTACACCAACCACAAGATATAGTATTTTCAATAATACCCAAAAAGGCGACTTCCAAACAGAAATCGTCTTTTCATTATTTCAATAATTCATACTCAAATAATTTATTTTTTAGCTCATCATCGTAGTAATCAGACAGCCTTGTTTTAAGCTCTTTTAGTTTAGTATTAACTTTTTCATTATTGAAAATTTTTTTACCATTGCCGTCTTTATATGAGGTGTTTATCTCTAACTCAATTTGATAAGTTCCGTAATTATACTTTGGATTGTATTCTGGAGTATCTTTTGCTAGTTCAAGTAATTCATCAAAGACACCTAATAGCATGGAATCAACTCTATCAAGTTTTCCATATTTTTTTTGTTCTACCAATTCTTTGCGGACTAGAGAGTTTTCATCTAAACACATCTCGTTATTGTAAAATTTCCCGTCAGAGCCATCAAAGCTCAAGCAATGGTTTTTGTGGGAAATACAAGTCCACAACGTTGCTTTTCTAAGAAAATCTGTATCCTCTTTATACAAATCCCCTTTATCAGCAGTTGTATAATAGATGTCTCTTTCGTACCAATTCTTTTGAGGGAATTGCTTAGCGATAAATAAGACTGTTTGCTCGGCATAATTTCCTATCCTTACTTGACTACCATATCCGTGATAAGTCGAAATTCTAGTCATACGAACATCTTGAGCTGTCAAACCAAAACCACTAGCCTCTAAGTGAGCTAAAATATCCTTACTATATACTGGGTTGAACTTTTTATTATTACGTAAATGAGTTTCACAACCATCATATCCAACCACAGTAGTTGCCTTTTTATCAGTAGGTAACTTCTTAGAGTATAATTTAGATAAAGTGGTGTAAACTTTTTTAACCGTCACATCCGTAATATCTTTTAGTTCTGCATCTTCTGGAACATCTATAACTGCAACACCTTTTCCTGTCCCCCATTTTTTATTGTTTTTCCAAATTTCCATGGCTGGAACAGTAATACTTTCAGTTTTTGTATCTAACTCATTTTTCCATAAAGCGACCAACACAGAACTTTCTTGTGCTTTGAAGTTCCCTCTGTTTGCTAGAAAACCATCAATAAAGACTTTTTTCATCAGACCAACCGATTTCCAATACTTAACAGGGGCAAACAGAATGTAATAGTCATTATTTCCTCTCATAAAGTATTTCTCAAACGACCATACGAATTGATTAAGCAAGTCTTTAGCATGATTACTGTCGCCAGTAAATTCATTAGACATCAATTTTCTTATGTAGCTGAATTTATCTTTTGATTTAACATTTCCTTCTTGAGCACGAGCTAATTCGCTAGAATATGGGGGATTTTCATAACCAATAATTGCAACATTCTTGTCATCTATGATTTCTTGTAATGTATTATGTTTTCCTTCTGTTTCCATTGGAATTGACAAAAAATCTTCTGCCAAGGCATCTCCACCTATGACTAAGTTTCCCATTCCTGCTTGTACCATTGTAAGCGGTGGGATAATAGCTCTTACCTTTCCGATGTATTTGTTATATAAAACAAGCCATTCTTTGATTTCATAAGTATTCAAGACAACATGACTTAACTCTTCTTCAGTTAAATAATGCTCTAATGCTCCAGTACCAGCACATCTATCCAAAATAACATAGTCCCTACCTTTAGGAAGGCTAGCAATAGCTTGGCGGACAAGTTTTGTAGCTTCTTTAACATAGGGTAATGGGGTATAAAATGCTCCTAAGTCTTTTCTATTTGCAGGGTCATTCAAAGCATCCATTACGGTATCGAAATCTGTTTCGTCTCCGTTCCAAGGTAAGATATAGTCCTCAACTATGGAATTATATGGATTTTTAAGTATCTCAAACATTTGAGACTTGGTTATGGATTTATCGTAATGATAAATATAATTTGCCCAACCCAAAATATTTGGAAAATTGATTTCAAATTTTTGATACTCGTTAATTTGAAATAGTCTAAGTAACTCACGATTTTTGGGACTGTTAGGTTGAAATACAGCGAAGTCAAACTCATTTTCAGGTTTCGTTGCATTTTTCAATGTCAACTGCTTAACATCTTTAGAAGCACTATTTGTATAGTTTTGCTCAATTTCAGTACGATATTGAGTTGCATCATAAACATAGGCATGGTCTTTACTAATATCAATTAAGACAATTTTACTAGGTATTGGAATACCACCTTTATTTCTCAACTTAGAAAGATAATGGATAGCTTGTACAAGAACGATATTAAGGTCTGCAATATTATTCTTAAACTCAAACAATGTTCCTTTGACAATGCCGTCTGTATTCTCTGTTAGTACGTCTTTTTCTTCAAAACCAAATGTTCTCCAAAAAAACAAGTTGTCAGCTCTTTCGTTACCAGATTGCCAACTTCTATCAATAGCTAGAGGTGTCATTCTCCCCCTCCAACAATTAACTTATCAAATCCCGAAACAAAATAAAAAACTTCCTCACAAAAATGCGAAAAAGCCTGTTTTAGTGCTTGACAAAAAACACGTCCGATTACATAATCAGCGTGAGCTGTGAGCTGTGAGCTGTGAGCTGTGAGCTGTGAGCTGTGAGCTGTGAGCTGTGAGCTGTGAGCTGTGAGCTGTGAGCTGTGAGCTGTGA
>NZ_JBEPMK010000011.1:0-16663 GCF_040545695.1 Streptococcus gallinaceus
CAACGTCAAGCAAAAGAACAAATCAAAACTGCGGTGAAACAAAAACGAGCTGAAATTGATGCTGCTCTCCCAGAACCGCAAAAATACTCTTACAAAAAATTTGCCACTAGAGAAGCAACATATGCTGTCGAAGCTATTGATAAAGCAACAACTAAAGAAGAGGTTGAGGCTGCCTTGCAAGCTGGGTTAAAGCGAATTGCTGCTACTTTCCAAGCAAAAGAAAATGCTCCTCGTAAAGACGAACAAGAGCGTAGAGAAGAGCAAACGCGTAAAGAGAAACAAGCACGTAAAGAGGAACAAGCACGTAAAGAAGAGCAAACGCGTAAAGAGAAACAAGCACGCAAAGAAGAGCAAGCACGTAAAGAGGAACAAGCACGTAAAGAAGAGCAAGCGCGCAAAGAAGAACAAGCACGCAAAGAAGAACAAGCACGTAAAGAAGAGCAAGCACGCAAAGAAGAGCAAGCACGCAAAGAGAAACAAGCGCATAAAGAGGAACCAGCACGTAAGGACGAACCATCCAAAGAAAAAATACTCCCTGTAACTGGTGAGCGTTCATCATCTTTCATGATGATGTTGGGACTTTTAAACTTATTACTATTACCTTTCGTAAAACGTCGTCTAAAGTGACTATCTAAAATTTAATAGCAAAAAAGGACTGAGACTACTTTATAGAGAACTCAGTCCTTTTCTACTATTTGGATTTTATCAAACTGTTTACAAAGATATGATGAGCTTCCCACAGATACCCACCATTACATCTATTTTTAATTAGCAAGAAAATTAAATTACCTAACACCCTAGAATTCAAAATTGCTTAACAGTCCTATGATTCGATTACCACTTAATACTCATTTCTAGAAATTCACTTTTGGCTTATCTTTTTCTATCAAACTACACAATATTCTTTCCCTTAATATGCAACACATAATGAAATGCTAATTTTTTGCCAATCAGTAGACTAGTGAAAAATATAATATATTTCTAAATAACATTTCATTAATAACAACTTCGCTGTTTATCACTTACTTCTGAAATAAAAAAAGTATAAATAGACGAGAGAATGTTATTTCGTTGTAGCACAAAACAAAGACACCATCCACACAAGTCGTTTAACTAGCGTACAACAGATATATTGGGATGGTATCCTATTCTATAAATCACTATTTTAATAATTTTTCTTCACTTTGCCATCCCACTCATTAAGACCATAACTTAAAATATAAATTTCGTTGTAGCCTGCTTTTTTCAAGAGAAGAGCTGTCGATGTCACGCGTTGCCCACGGTCATTTTCGTAAATCAAAACTGGCTTGTCCTTACGAATAGCACCTAGACTTTGCTTGATTTGCTCTGAAGGAATATTACGGGCACCGAGAATATGTTTTTTACTAAATTCAGCTGGCGTACGCAAGTCAATGACTTGAGCACCGTGCATTTTTTCAGCAAATTCCTTGTTTTCAATCAACGTCGCTGCACGTTTTAGACGCCAATAATTGTAGCCCATCCAAGCCAACAATAAAACCAGTGTAACCAATAAAATTAAGAGAGTTGAGTTCATTTTTCTGCTTGCTCCTTTTTCTTCTGATACTCTTCTTCCAGCCGATGTTCTCTGCGCAAAATCAATTCTGCCTGAATGTAGTCCATCTTATCCAAAAGACCTGCTTGATAAATCTGGAGGAGTTCGATTTTCATCATTTCAATGTCGTAGAGGCGATTTCCCATATAGACAAAGATACCAAATCGTTTGAGCAATTGTTGCACATCGTAAAGGGTTTTCATAGGAAAATTTTAGCAAAAATCCGCTCTATTTTCAAGGTCTATTTCACATTCCACTCTTTCTGCTCTCATTTTTTAGAAAAGATAGATAAAAGAGCACCTTTCGATGCTCTCTCTTATAAGCCTGGGGCTTGTCCTAATTCTGCTGCCAGCATCCAAATCGTCTTTTCAACACTCGCTTTTGCCACATTGAAAATGTCATTTGTCACACTGTCTCCTTCTTCATCTGTTACAGCAAATCCTTTTGTAAACAAGCCTGCTAGATAACGATAAACTTCCAAGACACGCGCCAATTGTTCTTCTAAAGACAAATTATAATCTCCTTTAACTTCTGTCAACTGGCTATTGCTGCTAAATTCCGCCAAAGTTGAAAATGGAGCGCCTCCCAAAGTAATCAAGCGTTCACTCATTTCATCTAAATAACCATCCAACTCTGCCATGTATTCATCCATCTTTGGATGCCAAACCATAAAGCCTGTCCCTCTCATATACCAATGCACTTGATGCAAGATAGAATGAGCTACTGACAAATCTGCCACTGCTTGGTTCAATACTGCCTGTGTTTCTGAGAAATTGATTGCCACTGTCTCAGCTTTGGCAAATCTTGCCACTTCCGCTGCTGCTTGATGATGTTTCATATAATTACCCTCTTTTCTTTTATTTGTAATTATTATAAATAAAATTCATCAACATTTCAATCTTTTAGTCTCTAAATTAGAAATGTTCCAAAATATTCCAAAAATGAGAAAACTAACAAATCCAACTAGGGTATAATAGAAGAAAAGGAGAAAAACGCATGAACAAAATTGTTTTTGTTTGTCTAGGCAATATCTGCCGCAGTCCTATGGCAGAGTTTGTTATGAAAAATCTGACCACAGATGTTAAAATAGAAAGTCGCACAACATCCTTATGGGAGCATGGAAATCCTATTCACAGAGGTACACAAGGAATTTTGAAGCAATATCAGATTCCCTACGAACCGACCAAAAGTTCCCAACAATTGACTAGGGCAGATGCGGAGAAATTCGATCTTATTATCGGTATGAATCGCAACAACATCCGTGATTTAAAGAAGATGGTTCCTGCTCATTTGCATTATAAGATTCATCCTTTTGCTGTGGAGAGTATCCCTGATCCTTATTATACAAGGGATTTTGAAGAAACCTACCAGCGCATCTTAGCAGGTTGTAAAGAATGGTTACAAAAATTGAAGCAGATGGATTCTATGTAATATTTTTGTAATATTGGGTCAAAAATGATAGAATGGTACTACTTTATAGAAAGAGAATTACGCTATGAAACAGTTATCATTTGACCTTGAAAAACTGCAAGATTTGAAAGTCTACCTAACGAGAAAAAATATCGAATTGGCTACAGCAGCCTTGATTGTTCTCTGCATCATTGTCATGTTCTTAGGGCGCATTCCTACTAAAACCTCTCTTACCTTAGACAATGGAAAAATTACCTATACCGGCTATACCACCAATCATAAATTGACTGGCCAAGGTAAAGTTACCTTTGAAAATGGGGATGTCTACCAAGGACAGTTCAAAAACGGGCTCTTCCATGGTCAAGGCACCTTCCGTGCAAAGGCGGGTTGGACCTATACCGGCGCATTTAGCAATGGTCGTCCAAACGGTCAAGGCAAATTAAAAACCGAAGACAAGACAATTTACCAAGGAAAGTTTAAACAGGGGATTTATCAAGATGAGAATTAAATGGTTTTCAGTCGTACGTATCATAGGACTGGTGCTCGTATTACTTTACCACTACTTCACAAAATATTTTTCAGGTGGTTTCGTCGGTGTAGATATTTTCTTCACCTTCTCAGGTTACCTGATCACCGCCTTATTTTTGGACGAATTTGCTCGAAATAATCATATCGACATCATCGGATTTCTTAGAAGACGATTTTATCGTATCCTACCACCCGTTATCCTGATGGTGGCACTCAGCCTACCTTTTACCCTCTTAATCCGTAAAGACTTTGTCGCCAATATCGGTCAACAAATCGTCGCCGTTTTTGGTTTCATGACCAATTACTTTGAGATTCTGACTGGCGGAAACTACGAAAATCAATTTATTCCTCATCTCTTTGTCCATACTTGGAGCTTGGCTGTTGAAGTTCACTTCTATGTTTTGTGGGGCTTGCTTGTCTGGTGGCTATCCAAACATGCTAAATCGCAAGGGCAATTGCGAGGAATGATTTTCTTCCTTTCCTCCTTCATTTTCCTAGTCTGCTTCCTCTCTATGTTTGTTCGATCATTTTTGACAGATAGCTTTTCAACCATTTATTTCTCTAGTTGGACACACCTGTTCCCATTTTTTGTCGGAAGCACTTTTGCAACCTTGACAGGGATTCAAGGAACGACCAAGCCATTCAAGCGACTCATTCATACTTGGCCTGTTAAGAAAACATTTTACTGGGCAGGCGGAGCACTGACTGTTCTTCTTCTTCTGACATTCTTCTTGAAATTTGAAAATCGTAGTACCTACCTATTTGGATTTTTGTTTTCTAGCTTGGCTACTGCGTGTCTTATTTTTTCTGCCCGCCTATTGCACGAGCAATTACCAGACAAGGAAGAACCTGCTATCGTGACATTTTTAGCCGATACTAGCTACGGAGTCTACCTCTTTCACTGGCCACTCTATACTATCTTTTCACAAGCTACCAACAATCTAGTTGCAGTGCTGTTAACGGCTTTCTTCTCCCTTCTTTTTGCTAGTCTATCCTTCTATATCTTAGAACCACTGCTGCAAGGAAAAGAAGTCCAACTCTTCTCTGTGCAGATTAGCTGGGAACAACTTCGTCTACCAGCTTCCATCAGCGGAGCAATCATCGCCTTACTAGGCCTCTGGGTCATTTTTACTGCACCAGCTATCGGCGCTTTTGAGACTGATTTATTGACCAACTCGCTAAAACAAGCCGATACTCAGATGCAACAAACCCGTACCTTTGCGGATGGAAAAACAGCTTCTAAATACAATGTTACAGAAGGAACTACTGTCATCGGAGATTCAGTGACACTTCGTGCAACATCTGCTATCTCAGAGTTACTCCCAAATGCTATCGTTGATGCGGCTGAGAGCCGTAATACTACCCAAGCCTTGGAAATTGTCAAAACCAATATCCAAAATGGCACTCTCATGAAAAATGTCGTTATTGCAACAGGTGTGAATGTCGTCAATAATTACAACGAAGAATTGGACAATATCATCTCTACTCTTCCTAAGGGACACAGCCTCATCTTTGTAACACCATACGACGGTAATTCTGCAACTTATGAAGATCCTATCGCAGAAAAACATTACCAATATGAGCTAGAGCTCGCTAAAGAGTATGACTTTATCACCATTGCAGACTGGAATGCTACCGCTAAAAAACATCCTGAAATCTGGGCAAATAGTGATAACATCCACTTTGGTGGCGACTCACCTTCTATCCAGGCGGGTGCTAAACTCTATGTACAAACAATCCAAGAAGGACTCAACGAAGCTGCTAAAAAGCCTGTTAAAAAATAAAAATGAAGACTAGCAATAGTCTTCATTTTTATTTAATCAAATCCTTATTTCTGCTTACTCTGAAAACGCTGAGTAAAGCGATACTGATCATAGTAAGGAAAAACAGCTAGTAAAATAGTCACAGCCAGCAACCAGCCGCCGATGATGTCTGTCGGGAAATGCACTCCGATGTAAATCCGTGATAAAGCTACAAGAATTGCAACTAAGACAAGACCGATTTGGCTTAGCAAGCGGAGCGCGCCTGCTTTCATCCGTTGCTGCAAAATAATCACCAAGAAACCAGCAATTAAAAGCGTAGAAGCAGTGTGCCAACTCGGATAAGAATAGCCGGTCGTATTAACCAACCATTCAATCGTAGGACGTGGTCGCTGGTAGACATATTTGAGCAGGGTTGAAAAGAAACCCATCAAGGCAAAATTCAAAACTAGGAAATAAGCCTCAGCCTTCCATTTTTTCCAGTAGAATAGGCTCGCCAAACCAAGCATCAATAAAATAGTCACACTGGCATTGCCTAAAATAGTGATGTGCGACCAAAAAAGGGTTGCTGCTTCTGGCAACTGACCACGAAAGGCAGCTTGCAATCCTTTATCGAAACCAGCCAAAGTCTCAGGGTAAAATTTGTCTGTGTAACCTAAAATAACAAAGAAGAGGGCTGCAAATGAAGCATAAGGTAAATAAGATTGTTTGTTTTTCATAAATTAACTATAGGATAGCTAGCTTAAAGTTTTTTTAAATAAGGTCTGAAAGCTAGATAAAAAAGATAGAATACAAGGGCGAATAAGGCTCCCTCCAAAAGATTGAAAGGCAAGACCATCCCAAACAAATACAGGTTGAGACCTAGAATTTGTTTGATATCAAAATTCGCAACCGTTGCATACAAGGGTATCGCATAGACATAGTTGAGCACCAGCATTGAGACTGTCAATCCTAGTGTTCCAACCAGCGATGCGAGTAAGTAAGTTTTCAAGCTCGGTTTTTTCTTCCAAATAATAGCCATCGCCAGCACGAATACACCAACCGCCACAATGTTCATTGGTAAGCCAATCAAGGTTGAGGGACCAGCATTGTTAAAGACAAATTTGAGTAAGGTCCGAAGCAGCAAAATTCCCCAAGCCGACTTCAAATCCAATACCAGCAAGCCCAGTAAAATGGGAATGATGGAAAAGTCAACTTCCAAGAAGTTAGCCGTTGGAATCAAGGGAAACTTCAAGTACATGAGCAGAAAAGAAACTGCGGAAAGAATGGCAATGTAGGCCATTTTGCGTGTTTGTGTCATAAAAAAATTCCTCCAATTTTGACAAATTGAAAGAAGTCCCAAAGGTATCATTTGACTCACTTTTCGTGTACGCCCAAAACCTTCGTCTTCTCCCATCCAGACTCTACTGTCGGTTGTGGAATCACACCACATCAGCTTGCGCTCGCGGACTGACAATCCTTTTCAGATTGAATACCGCCGGTCGGGAATTTCACCCTGCCCTGAAGACAAGATAATCATAACAAAAAAACCTTACAGTTGCAAGGTTTTGGTTCATTTTTTATCTAACTAGCGACGTTCCGTCGTGCACGATAGTGGCATTGGAGACAGGCTTAGTTGTCATTTTAGACACACTTCTCCCTACTTAAGCTTGTCTGCTTCGTAGGTATGAGTGAGTTCGAGCCCCGCAAAATTTTGTTGGCGCAATGCCTCGTAAACAATCATACACACAGTATTGGAGACATTGAGACTACGGACATGTTCATCATTCATCGGAATGCGGAGTGCCTTTTCAGGATGCTGACGCATAAATTCCTCTGGCAACCCCTTGTCCTCTCGTCCAAAAAGGAAATAATGCGGACGTCCATCATCAAAGGATTGATCTGAATAAGTTTTATCGGCGAATTTTGAAATCAAATGCACTTGACCATCAGCTGCTGCCTGCATAAATCCGTCGAGATTTTCATAAAAACGGACATCCAATTTATCCCAATAATCCAGTCCAGCACGTTTCATTTTTCGGTCATCAATCGGGAAGCCCATCGGCTTGATGATATGAAGGGGGCTGTTGGTCGCTGCACAGGTCCGCGCAATATTGCCAGTATTCTGTGGAATTTGTGGTTCAAACAAAACAACATGGTTGCGTGAGGATGTTTCTTGGTAAGAAAGGTCTTCGATATTCATAGTTCTTCTTTCTATTTTTTACAAAAAAAATGCCACACTGCCCGGAGTCAAGCTCAGCAGACAGCATGGTGAATGACAAGTCATTCACTTAAATCACAACAGGTTTGATTTAAATAAATGAATATCTTATCTTCAATTATATCATAATTTAAGTAAATTTCAAGGAAAATGAATAGATTATTCCTTGATTTTTACAGAAATTAGAATCCGTTTTCAGGTTTATTTCGTCTTAGTGAAAAATGGTCTGGAACAGAATCTTCTCCTCCTTCAACCAATGGATGGCAGCGCAAGATGCGGGATAGGCCCATCAGCACTCCCTTAAGGCCATGCTTTTCCAAGGCCTGCAACATGTAATTAGAGCAAGTTGGATGGTAGCGGCATGCGGGAGGTGTGAGAGGAGAAATGAAGCGTTGGTAGAGGCGCACCAGCTTTTTCAATAGCCAAACCATTATTTTGTCTTGGTAACAGCCAAGGTATGTAGCTGACTGACTTCTTTTTTATTGAGGCGACGGTACTCACCTGGACGCAAACCTGTCAAGTCCAAATTCCCAAACTTAGTCCGTGACAACTTGTCCACCAAAAGTCCAACAGATTCAAACATTTTCTTGACCTGATGATTGCGCCCTTCGTGAATGGTCAATTGTACCACGGAACGATTTTTTACAGGATCAACTTTCAAAATTTCATAGACTGCTGGCTTAGTTTTCTTGCCATCAATGACAACACCTTGTGTCAATGGGCGAAGTACTTCCTTGTTGGCAACTCCTTTGACACGCGCAAGGTAGACCTTATCAATCTCGTTGCGGGGGTGAATCATCTCATCGGTGAAATCCCCATCATTGGTCAAAATCAAAACACCTGAAGTATCCCAGTCCAAACGGCCAACAGGATAAATCCGCTCCTTAACGGTCGGCAATAAATCTACAACCGTCTTACGTCCCTTGTCATCCGACACACTTGAAATCACACCACGAGGTTTGTTGAGAAGGTAGTAAACCTTTTCTTCGTTGTAGATAGGCTGCCCTTCTACTTCAACCACATCACCTGACTTGATGACTGTGCCCAATTCACGAATAACTTGGCCATTTACCGTGACCAAACCTTGTTTGATTAGCTCTTCAGCCTTACGACGGCTGGCAATTCCTGCATGAGCGATATATTTGTTAATTCTCATCTTGATTTTCTCTTTCTAGAAACAATTCCGTTTCCTGGTCTGTAATTTCTAGACCTGATACATCTGGCAATTCTTCCAGATTGTTAATTCCCATATAATCCAGGAAATAATCCGTGGTTACATAGAGGTTTGGACGGCCAACCACATCCTTCTTCCCATTTTCTCGAATCAGGTCAAAGACCTGCAACTTGCTAATGGCACCGCTGGAATTCACCCCACGAATGTCATCAATTTCGACCCGAGTAATGGGCTGCTTGTAGGCAACGATGGACAAGGTTTCCAACAAAGCTCGGGACATGGATTGGTTGATAGGCGTCTTGGCATAGGCTCTCAACAAGTCTGCGTAGACCTTCTTTGTGACCAATTTATAATGATTGGAGGACTCATAAAGCATGAGACCGACATCCTCATCTGTTTCATACTTTTGCGCTAATTTTTCCAATTGTTGGGTGACCGCTGAGGGCTGCATTTCTAGTATTTCTGCTAGATTACGCAAGGTCAATCCATCCTCGCCTGCCACGAAGAGCAAGACTTCTATTTCAGCTATTCGACTCATCTTGACTCCTTACTAGGTAAATTTCTCCGAAGTTTTCTTCTTGTTGCACCAAGATTTCCTGAACCTTGACCAACTCCAAGGTGGCTAGAAAAATCGTGATCACTTCATTCATATCCCGACTTTCCTTGAAACAGTCCGATAATCGGATTTGCTGCTTCTTCCCAAAACGACCACGAACTTGGTCCATCATGTCTTCGATTTTGTACTCATCCCGCGCAATTGTGGCATGAGATTGACGGAGTTCCGCTTGCTTTTCTGCCATGACTTTTGAAAAGGCTAAAAAGAGGTCGACCGTCGTCTTATCCTGGGCCAGAGTCACATCCTCATAGACCAACTCAACTTTTGGTTTTGAATAATAATGGGCGCGCTCGTCATGCTGCTCTCCCATCTTTTCACTGATGATCTTAAAGCGACGGTATTCCTCCAATTGGCTCAATAAGGCCTGCTCTGGGTCTTCCTCTTCAGGCATTTCTTCCACCACCTTGGGCAAAAGTCGACGGCTCTTAATCAACATCAGCTGGCTCGCCATCAGCATGTACTCACCGGCTACCTCCAAGCGCATAGCTTGCAAGGTCGCAATATAAGCCAAATATTGCTCGATAACTTCTGTAATGGGCACCTCATAGATGTCCATCTGGTACTTGCAAACCAAGTGCAGAAGCAAGTCTAACGGCCCTTCAAAATCTTTTAATTTAATATCCATTTTTTCTAAATTTTTCCAAGCTGGTCATTGATTTGAGTCCCAATTGCTTAGCAACTTCTTCCAGAGAATTTCCTTCTGCCAATCTGTGTAAAATATACTGCTCACGCAATTTTTGCGCAGTCCAAGTCGGATGCCCAATAGCTGTGACAAACTGTGACAACTGATTGAAGAACCACTGACGTGAATAGGATTTCCCCTTTTTATCAAAGAGAAAAACTGCCCCCAGTTGTGCGTCTAGATAGGAAAGCAATTCCTTGGGCAGACTGACAACACGGCGAACTTGCTCCCGTTCCACCGTCAAGACGGCAAAGCTCAGCACAACATCTTCTGTGCGGATGCCTGCAATTTCTGCAGGTGTCAAGCCAACAATCGCAATCAAAAGAGCAATGAGTTGCCCTGCCTTGTAATCTGTATCCTGCCACAAATCACCTAATTCTTCCAACTGCAAGTTTTGCGGAGCCAGGCTTGAGCTAGACTGTTTTAATTTCAACTTGACATAAGGTTCCATCGCCCCGTTTTCATAAAGAAAATAGAGGAATTGATTAACCGCAGACAACTTACGCTGCTGGGCTCTTGGCTTTAGTGACTGTAAAAAGGCTTGGTAAATCTCCAACTTTCCACTTGAAAACTGCCCCTCGCAAACATCCAAGAACTGTTGGAGGTCATATTGATAAGCCAATTGTGAATTCTTGGAAAGTTTTTTTTGCTGGAGAAAGGCTGTTATCAATGTGTTCATAAGACTTTCTATTTTTCTTCAAGGTGAAAATTGTGGACAAGGGCATTGACTGCTTTTAGGATTGACTTACGGGTGATAATCCCTAAAAATTCTTTATCCGGTCCGACGACAGGTAAAAAGGCTTCGTCAATCAATTCGCGCATGACTTCTTCCAAGTCATACTCAACAGGAACAGTTGGTCCATCCGTCTTGGCAATCAAGGAAATATCTACATTCAGCTGGTCGTCAGATAGATTGTTTTCCGTTTGATAGAGAATGATTTCCCGCAAGCTGATGGTCCCAAAATACCGATTGTCTTCCGTCACAACTGGTACCCGCGAGTAGGTCATATGGCTCAATAGGAGCTTGGCATGGTCGATATTGTGCGTTTCCACAATCACGGCTAATTTTTCAGCTGGCGTCAAAAATGTTTCTTCTTGCGCCAATAAAAATTCTTTAATTTTTGGTGTTATCATCGGGCAAGTTCCTTTGTCAATGCAGGATAAAGCTGGTGATCACGAGTGAAATACTCCACCAAAAAGTGATGGTCTGTAATAGTGACAAGAACATAGAGACATTCTCTCACCAGCCCCCTTGGCTGACTGACTGAGCCTGGATTAAGAAAGAGGGTTCCACCACGTACCTCTGCGTCTGGTACATGCAGGTGACCGTAAAGACAAATGTCTGCTTCTACTTCCTGTGCCCAATAGTCCAACTTCTGCCAACCGAAATTGATGCTAAACAAGTGACCATGCGTCTGAGCAATGCGGATACCATCCAAATCAGTCAAAAGAGTGTCTGGATAGCCACCATAATAGTCACAATTTCCACATACAACGGAAATCCCGTCCCAGATTGCATCATCTGCTGTCAACTCTGAATCGCCATTATGAAAAATAGCATCTACTTTGCCAAGATAGGTCTGTTTGACTGCTTCCACAATTTCCCAATCTCCATGGGAATCACTCATGACTACAATTCGTTTGCTTGCCATACTGGAAATGCCTCCAATAATTGATTAAGTGCTTTTGCACGATGAGAAATCTGATTTTTTTCCTCTAGTGTGAATTCAGCTGAGCGCTTGCCAGTTTCTCCAACGATAAAGAGTGGGTCATAGCCAAAGCCATTTTCCCCCTTGGCATCGAAGGCAATGTAGCCTTCCCAATTCGCCTCGACGACGAGGCTTTCTCGCTCAGGCGCCGCAATGACTAGACAGCAGTGAAACTGAGCAGAACGATCTTTCTGTTCAAAGACCATTGCTAATTCATGCAAGAGTTTAGCGTTATTGCTCTCATCGGTTGCTCCTGCTCCTGAAAAGCGAGCAGACCAAACTCCGGGCAGACCACCCAGTCGGTCCACCTTCAAGCCAGAATCATCTGCCAAGACCATTTTTCCAGTCAGCTGGGCAATGGTTTCAGCCTTGAGCCGTGCATTTTCTTCAAAGGTCATACCGGTTTCTGCGACATCAGGTAAGTCTGGGTAGTTGTTGAGATTTTCAACTGCGTAGCCCATTTTTTTAAAGAAAGCTCGGAACTCTTTGGTTTTTCCTTCATTTTTCGTCGCAATGAGGATGGTATCTTCAAGTGATTTTTCTGAAGAAGCACCTAAAAAGTCAGCTAGCTTCACACCATTTTTTGGAAGTTGAACAGACAAGAGTTGGTCGTTTTCACTGACTAAAATGGCTCCTTGGTGACGACGTACTTCTATCTTCCGGTCAAATTCTTGATTGATGACATCCACTAAAAAGTTCAACAAATGAAAATGTGAAGAGCATTGCACGATATGAATTTGGACACCTGGACCTTCCTCAAATCGTTTCATACCAACATCTTCTAACAATTTATAAATCACTTCTGAAAAACTTGAAAAGTCATCATCTTCCAGAAAACTCGTTACATATTGAAAAGAACCTAGGCTCGCAATAAACCAGTTTGCTACATCCTTGTATTCATAAATTTTCTTTGTCATAATGTCACACGCTCCACATCTATTGTTCGATCTAGCCAGCTTTCAGCAATATCGCGAAAGGCTGCTGGACTGGCCGTTGTGTAAAATTTATGGCCTGTTTTTTCTGCTGTCCGGCTGCGATTGATTTCAAAGTAATTAAGCAAGACGGAGATGTCCCTCGCACACTCTGCCCCACTATCAATCAACTTGACCTCTTGCCCCATAACGTTTTGAATAATGGGCCGTAGAAGCGGGTAGTGAGTACAGCCTAAGACCAGTGTATCCACTTTCCCCTTCAAGCCTCCTAGAGTCTCATAGACCACCTTTTTAGCCAAACTGGACTGATAAGAATTGGACTCTACCAGAGGAGCAAACTTGGGGCAGGCCAGACTGCTTACGTCTGTTTCAGGAGAAAGTGCTTGAATTTTTTGTCGATAAATGTCGGACTGAATAGTCATAGATGTCCCGAGCACACCGACTTTGCCAGATTTTGTTGCCTTGATAGCTGCAGATGCCCCAGGCAAGATCACACCCAAAACAGGAATATCCAAGGCTTCCTTGACCTCTTCCCAAGCAACGGCTGTTGCGGTATTGCAGGCAAAGACAATCATCTTCACATCCTTGGTCAAGAGAAAATGAACCAGCTGCCAAGTATATTCACGAATTTGTTCTGCTGGTCTCGGTCCATAAGGTGCCCGAGCCGAATCCCCGATATAGACAATTTCTTCATGAGGAAGTTGGCGCATGAGCTCACGCGCCACCGTCAAACCACCCACACCTGAATCCAAAAAACCAATTGGTCGATTATCCATCATTTCCTACTTTCGCTAAAAAAGGACTGGGATGTTCTCCCGAGTCCCATTTATGCTTATTTTTTGTTTGCAGCCTTTTGAGAAGCTTTAATCTGACGAAGTGTTTGTTGCACTTTTGCTTCGCTCGGTTTTTGTCCCATTTGACTCATCATCAAACGAAGAGCATTTTCATCCAAAACTGGCTTATCTGCGATGTAGTCCTGTACTTGCTTACGTGAAAGGTACATTCCCAAAGCGACACCACCAGCCAAAGCTGCCAAAATTAATACAATTGCTAATGCTAAATTCATATTTCTAAACTCCTTGATTTTCTTGTACCATTATATCAGAAAAATCAAAGTTTTCCAAGGTTTTGTTATGGTTTTCAATCAGCCTCTTCCTCGACAGAGAAATCAAATTGGCGGTTGACTTTTTCACGTCGATTAACGAGGAAACCTACTCCTCAAAATCAAATCCATAAAGGGTTGCAAAATAGTCCTCTGGTGTCTCAGCGCGTCGAATCATGCGAGCTGATCCGTCTTCTTGGAGAAGGATTTCTGCTGAGCGCAAGCGGGCGTTGTATTGGTACCCCATAGAGAAGCCATGCGCACCTGTGTCATGGATAACAAGTGTGTCACCGACACGAGCCTCTGGCAATTCACGTTCCTTGGCAAATTTATCATTATTTTCGCAAAGCGAGCCAACAACGTCCACAACCTCTACCGCACCTTCAGAATTGGTCATGTTGGTGATATGATGGTATGAGCCGTACATAGCCGGACGAAGAAGATTGACAGCAGAAGCATCTACGCCCACATAGTCACGATAAGTCTTCTTACGGTGGAGAACCTTGGTAACCAAGAGACCGTGCGGTGCCAGCATAAAGCGTCCCAATTCGGTGAAAATTTTGACAAAGCCCAGTCCGTTTGGTGTCAGGACTTCTTCATAGACCTTGCGCACGCCCTCACCGATGATGGCAATGTCATTTTCTTTTTCTTCTGGGTGATAATTGACCCCAATTCCTCCAGATAAGTTGATAAAGCTGAGTTCAACTCCTGCTTCTTCCTTGATTTCGACTGCGAGAGTGAAGAGTTGGCGTGCCAATTCGGGATAATAATCATTGGTTACGGTATTGGAAGCAAGAAATGAGTGAATTCCAAATTCTTTGACGCCCGCAGCCTTCAAATCCTTAAAACCTTGGATCAACTGGGCACGTGTCATGCCAAATTTGGATTCCTCTGGATTGTCCATAATGTCAGTCCCAAGTGCAAATACCCCACCAGGATTGTAGCGAAGAGATACTGTCTCAGGTAGGCCTGCCACTTCCTCTAAGAAGGCAATTTGTTCATAGGCATCCAAGTTAATGGTCGCTCCAATCTCACGCGCATAGCGGTATTCTTGGGCAGGCGTATTGTTGGAAGAAAACATAATATCGGTAAAACCAAGTTTGTCGCTCATCAACAATTCGACTTCTGTCGCACAGTCCACACCGCAATTCTCTTCTTGTAAAATCTTCAAAATTGTTGGATTGGGAGTTGCTTTGACCGCAAAATACTCTTTAAATCCAGGATTCCAAGCGAATGCTTGATTGACCGCACGCGCTTTTTCACGAATTCCTTTTTCATCATACAGGTGAAATGGCGTTGGAAATTGCTCAGTTAACCTTTCTAGTACAGGTGTGGAAATAAAAGGGGTCTTTGTCATCGTTACTCTCCAAATCTTCAAAATATGTTGTCATATTATACCATAAAATACAAGTTTTCTGGCAAAATATTCGCAAAATTCTAGTCCCGACTTGCAATCTGACCTCCTAGCGTTATAATGGAAGGGTAAATTTTTTAGAAATGGAGTGAACCATGGCCGAATTAACACAAAACTTCACTGAAAAACTCTATGCAGACTATTTGGCAAATCCCAAATACCAAGCTGTAGAAAATGCTGTAACCCACGCTGGGCTTCTAAAAGCACTGGAAACGCGCCAAAGCGAAATTGAAACAGACCCTGTCTTCTCCATTGACTTGACAAAAGATGCAGTTTCAAACCAAAAAGCATCTGGTCGTTGCTGGATGTTTGCTGCCCTCAATACCTTCCGCCACAAACTCATCAGCGAGTTCAAATTGGAAAACTTTGAATTGTCACAAGCCCACACTTTCTTCTGGGACAAATACGAAAAATCAAACTGGTTCTTGGAACAAATCATCGCAACAGCTGATCAAGAATTGGGTAGCCGCAAGGTAAAATTCCTCTTGGATGTCCCTCAACAAGACGGTGGTCAATGGGATATGGTCGTTGCCCTCTTTGAAAAATACGGCGTCGTACCGAAATCTGTTTATCCTGAATCTGTATCATCTAGCGCCAGCCGTGAAATGAACCAATACCTTAACAAATTATTGCGTCAAGATGCACAAATTCTCCGTGAATTGGTCACAAACGGCGGCGATGTTCAAGCTAAAAAAGAAGAACTTCTCCAAGAAATCTTCAACTTCCTAGCAATGAACCTTGGTTTGCCACCACGCACATTTGACTTTGCTTACCGTGACAAAGACAACAACTTCCACTCAGAGAAAAATCTGACACCACAAGCTTTCTACGAAAAATATGTCGGCTTGAAACTCGAAGACTATGTCTCTGTCATCAATGCTCCAACAGCTGATAAACCATATGGCAAATCTTATACTGTTGAACTCCTCGGAAATGTCGTTGGTAGCCGTGACGTACGCTACATCAACTTAGACATGGACCGCTTCAAAGAATTGGCCATTGCCCAAATGCAAGCCGGCGAGTCAGTTTGGTTTGGTTCTGATGTCGGCCAAATGAGCGACCGTCAATCTGGTGTTATGGCAACTAACACTTACGACTTTGCATCTGCTATGGATATTCAATTGACTCAAGACAAGGCTGGTCGCCTGGACTACAGCGAAAGCTTGATGACTCACGCTATGGTCTTAACCGGAGTTGACTTGGACGAAAATGGCAAAGCAACCAAATGGAAAGTCGAAAATTCATGGGGAGACAAGGTTGGACAACAAGGTTACTTCGTCGCTTCTGATGCCTGGATGGATGAATTCACTTACCAAATCGTTGTGCGCAAAGAATTCCTCACAGCAGAAGAATTAGCTGCCTACGAAAGCCAACCAATCGTCCTTGCACCATGGGATCCAATGGGAGCACTTGCAAACAAATAAAACTGTTACAGTTAGAAAGAAAAGGCCCCGGACTTTTGTACTGCCCCCCAAAAGTTGGACACTATATTTTAAGCACAGGATTGAGTTCTGTATTGAACGGGACTCAGTCCTTTTAATTTTGTTTTGCTTCTCTTGTTAT
>NZ_JBEPMK010000012.1:0-5217 GCF_040545695.1 Streptococcus gallinaceus
AAAAAAGTCAAAAACAGTGTTGACAGTAGTGAGGTAGTCTGATATACTAATTAAGTTGTCTCGTGAGGGGCGGCGGTCATGAAAAAAGTTTCTAAAAAAGTTAAACAAAAGTGTTGACAAGAAGAAGCAAACATGATAGACTAAGATAGTTGTCGCGTGAGAGCGACAAGCAAGACCTTTGAAAATTAAAGAAGACGAACCAAACGTGCAGGGTGAAGTTACAAGTTAACTTCGTCAATGAACAAAAAAACAATAAATCTGTCAGCGACAGATAATGAGTGAGAACTCAAACTTTAAATGAGAGTTTGATCCTGGCTCAGGACGAACGCTGGCGGCGTGCCTAATACATGCAAGTAGAACGCTGAAGCTTGGTGCTTGCACCGAGCGGATGAGTTGCGAACGGGTGAGTAACGCGTAGGTAACCTGCCTGGTAGCGGGGGATAACTATTGGAAACGATAGCTAATACCGCATAACAGCAGCCGACACATGTTAGCTGTTTGAAAGGAGCAATTGCTTCACTACCAGATGGACCTGCGTTGTATTAGCTAGTTGGTGAGGTAACGGCTCACCAAGGCAACGATACATAGCCGACCTGAGAGGGTGATCGGCCACACTGGGACTGAGACACGGCCCAGACTCCTACGGGAGGCAGCAGTAGGGAATCTTCGGCAATGGGGGCAACCCTGACCGAGCAACGCCGCGTGAGTGAAGAAGGTTTTCGGATCGTAAAGCTCTGTTGTAAGAGAAGAACGTTGAGTAGAGTGGAAAGTTACTCAAGTGACGGTATCTTACCAGAAAGGGACGGCTAACTACGTGCCAGCAGCCGCGGTAATACGTAGGTCCCAAGCGTTGTCCGGATTTATTGGGCGTAAAGCGAGCGCAGGCGGTTGTATAAGTCTGAAGTAAAAGGCAGTGGCTTAACCATTGTGTGCTTTGGAAACTGTACAACTTGAGTGCAGAAGGGGAGAGTGGAATTCCATGTGTAGCGGTGAAATGCGTAGATATATGGAGGAACACCGGTGGCGAAAGCGGCTCTCTGGTCTGTAACTGACGCTGAGGCTCGAAAGCGTGGGGAGCGAACAGGATTAGATACCCTGGTAGTCCACGCCGTAAACGATGAGTGCTAGGTGTTGGGTCCTTTCCGGGACTCAGTGCCGTAGCTAACGCATTAAGCACTCCGCCTGGGGAGTACGACCGCAAGGTTGAAACTCAAAGGAATTGACGGGGGCCCGCACAAGCGGTGGAGCATGTGGTTTAATTCGAAGCAACGCGAAGAACCTTACCAGGTCTTGACATCCCTCTGACCGTCCTAGAGATAGGATTTTCCTTCGGGACAGAGGTGACAGGTGGTGCATGGTTGTCGTCAGCTCGTGTCGTGAGATGTTGGGTTAAGTCCCGCAACGAGCGCAACCCCTATTGTTAGTTGCCATCATTGAGTTGGGCACTCTAGCGAGACTGCCGGTAATAAACCGGAGGAAGGTGGGGATGACGTCAAATCATCATGCCCCTTATGACCTGGGCTACACACGTGCTACAATGGCTGGTACAACGAGTCGCAAGTCGGTGACGGCAAGCTAATCTCTTAAAGCCAGTCTCAGTTCGGATTGTAGGCTGCAACTCGCCTACATGAAGTCGGAATCGCTAGTAATCGCGGATCAGCACGCCGCGGTGAATACGTTCCCGGGCCTTGTACACACCGCCCGTCACACCACGAGAGTTTGTAACACCCGAAGTCGGTGAGGTAACCTTTTAGGAGCCAGCCGCCTAAGGTGGGATAGATGATTGGGGTGAAGTCGTAACAAGGTAGCCGTATCGGAAGGTGCGGCTGGATCACCTCCTTTCTAAGGATAAGGAACCTGTACGTTAGTCTTCTTTAATTTTGAGAGGTCTTGTGGGGCCTTAGCTCAGCTGGGAGAGCGCCTGCTTTGCACGCAGGAGGTCAGCGGTTCGATCCCGCTAGGCTCCATTAACAAGTAATACTTGTTAAGATTGTCCATTGAAAATTGAATATCTATATCAAATTCCACGATCAGAAATGATTGTAGAAAGTAACAAGAAAATAAACCGAAAACGCTGTGAATATTTAATGAGTTTTCTAGTTTTAAAAACTAGGTTAATAAGGTTAAGTTAATAAGGGCGCACGGTGGATGCCTTGGCACTAGAAGCCGATGAAGGACGTGACTAACAACGAAATGCTTTGGGGAGCTGTAAGTAAGCAATGATCCAGAGATGTCCGAATGGGGGAACCCGGCAGGTAATGCCTGTCATCACCAGTTGTTAAGACTGGATGAAGGAAGACGCAGTGAACTGAAACATCTAAGTAGCTGTAGGAAGAGAAAGCAAAAGCGATTGCCTTAGTAGCGGCGAGCGAAACGGCAGGAGGGCAAACCGAGGAGTTTACTCCTCGGGGTTGTAGGACTGCAATGTGGACTTAAAGATTATAGAAGAACTACCTGGGAAGGTAGGCCAAAGAGAGTAATAGCCTCGTATTCGAAATAGTCTTTATACCTAGCAGTATCCTGAGTACGGCGAGACACGCGAAATCTCGTCGGAATCTGGGAGGACCATCTCCCAACCCTAAATACTCTCTAGTGACCGATAGTGAACCAGTACCGTGAGGGAAAGGTGAAAAGTACCCCGGAAGGGGAGTGAAATAGAACCTGAAACCGTGTGCCTACAACAAGTTCGAGCCCGTTAATGGGTGAGAGCGTGCCTTTTGTAGAATGAACCGGCGAGTTACGTTATGATGCGAGGTTAAGTTGAAGAGACGGAGCCGTAGGGAAACCGAGTCTGAATAGGGCGCCATAGTATCATGATGTAGACCCGAAACCATGTGACCTACCCATGAGCAGGTTGAAGGTGCGGTAAGACGCACTGGAGGACCGAACCAGGGCACGTTGAAAAGTGCTTGGATGACTTGTGGGTAGCGGAGAAATTCCAAACGAACTTGGAGATAGCTGGTTCTCTCCGAAATAGCTTTAGGGCTAGCGTCGATGTTAAGTCTCTTGGAGGTAGAGCACTGTTTGGGTGAGGGGTCCATCTCGGATTACCAATCTCAGATAAACTCCGAATGCCAACGAGATGTAATCGGCAGTCAGACTGCGAGTGCTAAGATCCGTAGTCGAAAGGGAAACAGCCCAGACCACCAGCTAAGGTCCCAAAATATATGTTAAGTGGAAAAGGATGTGGGGTTGCACAGACAACTAGGATGTTAGCTTAGAAGCAGCTATTCATTCAAAGAGTGCGTAATAGCTCACTAGTCGAGTGACCCTGCGCCGAAAATGTACCGGGGCTAAAACATATTACCGAAGCTGTGGATCCCGTAAGGGATGGTAGGAGAGCGTTCTATGTGTGAAGAAGGTATACCGTGAGGAGTGCTGGAACGCATAGAAGTGAGAATGCCGGTATGAGTAGCGAAAGACAGGTGAGAATCCTGTCCACCGTAAGACTAAGGTTTCCAGGGGAAGGCTCGTCCGCCCTGGGTTAGTCGGGACCTAAGGAGAGACCGAAAGGTGTATCCGATGGACAACAGGTTGATATTCCTGTACTAGTGTATATAGTGATGGAGGGACGCAGTAGGCTAACTTATCCCAGCGAATGGAAGTGCTGGGCCAAGCAGTGAGGTGTGATATGAGTCAAATGCTTATATCTCTAACATTGAGCTGTGATGGGGAGCGAAGAATAGTAGCGAAGTAAGTGACGTCACACTGCCAAGAAAAGCTTCTAGCGTTAATTATACACTACCCGTACCGCAAACCGACACAGGTAGTCGAGGCGAGTAGCCTCAGGTGAGCGAGAGAACTCTCGTTAAGGAACTCGGCAAAATGGCCCCGTAACTTCGGGAGAAGGGGCGCTGACTTTCAGTCAGCCGCAGTGAATAGGCCCAAGCAACTGTTTATCAAAAACACAGCTCTCTGCTAAATCGTAAGATGATGTATAGGGGGTGACGCCTGCCCGGTGCTGGAAGGTTAAGAGGAGGGTTTAGCGTAAGCGAAGATTTGAATTGAAGCCCCAGTAAACGGCGGCCGTAACTATAACGGTCCTAAGGTAGCGAAATTCCTTGTCGGGTAAGTTCCGACCCGCACGAAAGGCGTAATGATTTGGGCACTGTCTCAACGAGAGACTCGGTGAAATTTTAGTACCTGTGAAGATGCAGGTTACCCGCGACAGGACGGAAAGACCCCATGGAGCTTTACTGCAGTTTGATATTGAGTATCTGTACCACATGTACAGGATAGGTAGGAGCCTAAGAAGTCGGGACGCCAGTTTCGACAGAGGCGCTGTTGGGATACTACCCTTGTGTTATGGCTACTCTAACCCAGATAGGTTAACCCTATCGGAGACAGTGTCTGACGGGCAGTTTGACTGGGGCGGTCGCCTCCTAAAAGGTAACGGAGGCGCCCAAAGGTTCCCTCAGAATGGTTGGAAATCATTCGCAGAGTGTAAAGGTATAAGGGAGCTTGACTGCGAGAGCTACAACTCGAGCAGGGACGAAAGTCGGGCTTAGTGATCCGGTGGTTCCGTATGGAAGGGCCATCGCTCAACGGATAAAAGCTACCCTGGGGATAACAGGCTTATCTCCCCCAAGAGTTCACATCGACGGGGAGGTTTGGCACCTCGATGTCGGCTCGTCGCATCCTGGGGCTGTAGTCGGTCCCAAGGGTTGGGCTGTTCGCCCATTAAAGCGGCACGCGAGCTGGGTTCAGAACGTCGTGAGACAGTTCGGTCCCTATCCGTCGCGGGCGTAGGAAATTTGAGAGGATCTGCTCCTAGTACGAGAGGACCAGAGTGGACTTACCGCTGGTGTACCAGTTGTCTTGCCAAAGGCATCGCTGGGTAGCTATGTAGGGAAGGGATAAACGCTGAAAGCATCTAAGTGTGAAACCCACCTCAAGATGAGATTTCCCGTGATTTTATATCAGTAAGAGCCCTGAGAGATGATCAGGTAGATAGGTTAGAAGTGGAAGTGTGGCGACACATGTAGCGGACTAATACTAATCGCTCGAGGACTTATCCAAAGTAACAGAAGTCAATATTGACAGCGTTGGTTTTTCTTGATAGAATATAGGTATTCAATTTTCAGTGGACAATCCACAAAAGTTAAGTGACGATAGCCTAGGAGATACACCTGTACCCATGCCGAACACAGCAGTTAAGCCCTAGAACGCCTGAAGTAGTTGGGGGTTGCCCCCTGTGAGATACGGTAGTCGCTTAGC
>NZ_JBEPMK010000013.1:0-1417 GCF_040545695.1 Streptococcus gallinaceus
CCCCCAAAAGTTGGACACTATATTTTAAGCACAGGATTGAGTTCTGTATTGAACGGGACTCAGTCCTTTTAATTTTGTTTTGCTTCTCTTGTTATTGTAGTAAACTATGTATTCTTTGATGGCAGATTCAAGCTCCACCAGTGATTTGTTGGACTCTTCATAGCCGTAAAACATCTCTGACTTTAGAATTCCAAAGAGGGATTCCATCATACCATTGTCAGGACTGTTTCCTTTACGAGACATTGAAGGAATGATACCTTTAGACTCTAAAAATTGGTGATACAATTGATGCTGGTATTGCCAACCTTGGTCACTGTGTAGTATGGTTCCACTATATTCTTGTTCTGGAAATACTTTATCAAGCATCGTCTTAACTTGTTCTAAATTTGGTGAATGAGACAGAGTAAAGTCAATAATTTCACTATTATATCCATCCAAGACAGGCGATAAATAGAGCCTTCCCTCAATGCCTGGCAAAACAAATTCAGTCACATTAGTATAGCACTTCTCATAGGGTTTAGAACCTTCAAATTGGCGTTGAATGTCTTACCTATCTCCCCCTTGTAGGATGAATACTTACGTTTACGACGGATTCTAGCACTCAGTTCCATGGCAGTCATTAAACGTTGCACCTTTTTGTGATTGACATTAAAACCACGATTTCGTAATTCTAGAGTGATACGACGGTAGCCATAATTACCTCTATGTTCGTCATAGATACCTTGGATGTTATCTTTTAATGCCTTGTCTTTGTCACCATGTTCTAGTTGTTTTAACTGATAATAGTAAGTAGAACGAGCTAGTTTTGCCGTTTCGAGGAGTAAGTCTAGTCGGAATCCTCCTTCGACCATTTTTCTAATTGTCGCTGTTTTTCGCGTTGTTCTATTTCGTCCCTCAATCGAAGTTCTCTCAACTTTTTTAGATAGGCCACCTCCGTTCTTAAACGCTCGTTTTCTTCCTGAAGACGCTCTAATTCAGTCATTTCCTCCCATGTTTTCTTTGGTTTACGTCCCATCTTTGGTGGTTTCCCTCTTGCTTTCTCAACAATAGTATAACCATTTTTCTTGTATTGGGAAAGCCAATTGGACAAGGTTCCCCTATTGGGGAGGGCATAATCAAGAGAGACCGATAATATAGATTGACCATCCAATAAAACTTTATCAATCATTTCCTTTTTCAGTAAAGGAGAATAGTGGGTATTTTTCCCTTTTTTAACAATTTCTAAGCCATAGCGTTTCATTAGCCGAAGCATATATTTAATAGTAGATTCCCTAACATCGAACATTTTAGACAAGTAGGGAATTGAATAGCCTTCTTGTCTTAATTGATAGAGTTGAATCTTATCTTCATAACTTAATTTCATAGAAAAAGCCCCCCATTCGTTAGATTTCTTGTCTAACGAATGGGGGGCAGTTCA